>JAGOIM010000195.1 GCA_017995665.1 Anaerolineaceae bacterium
GTTGCCAAAAAGATGTTTTGAGTCTTTCCGAAGGCGGTACTAATTTCTTCGAGCAGTTTAGCTAAGCGATAGGGTGTGTCCATCAGAATTATTGGATTGCTAGAGCTGCGATGGCGCTGAAGCACCATTTTTCGCTGTTCTGTTTTGGGTGGTAAGAAGCCCAAGAAGAGAAATTGTTTTAAGTCAAAAGGACAAACCGAAATTGCGGTCATTAATGAGGATGGACCTGAAATGGGAACGACAGGAATGCCTGAGCCATACATCAACTCAAGCGTTTTGCGACCCGGGTCAGAAAAAACCGGTGTACCGCAATCGGATATCAGGGCAAGGTTTTGACCCTGGACGAGTTTTAGCAAAACTTCTTGAATCATTTCGTCTTCGTTGTGTTCGTTAAGTTCGAGAAGATCTTTGCTGATTTGGATTTGTTTGAGCAAGCGTGAGGCTACTTTGCGTTCTTCACAAACGATTAAATCAACCGATTTGAGAATGTTGAGTGCTCTCAGTGTTATTTCGTCGGGATGCCCGATTGGCGTTGCGACAATGTAAAAAGTTCCTGTTTTTGATGGCATATGTTTTCCTTCCCTGGAATTATAAAGCATGATGATGAAAAATATTTGAAAACAGAGAGGTATTAAGAATATATCAAGCACAGAAGTTAACAAAAAAGAGCCTGAATTTCAGGCTCTTTTGTAAAGAAAATAGCAATTATGAGTTGCTCGAAGTAACGTATTCCATCAAGCTGCTCGGAACTGCCGGGGTAGTGGGAATTACTTTTACCAATGCGACGTCATTAATAACGATGTCCTCACGGAAATCACGGGTAACTTCAAGCCAGTCACTGAAGAAATCTTGTTTCATTTGGTTAAATTTCGTATCATTGACAGGATTCGTTGCTCTGGCTACCAATTGGATAATATGGTATCCGAATTGTGAAGAAACAGGCTCACTAATCTCGCCTTCTTTTGTCAATTTGAAAGCCCCATTTAAGAAATCTGCATCATAACTGTCGGAGCGGCCAATCCAACCAAGGTCTCCGCCATTATCTTTATTGGCTTCATCGGTTGAATATTCGGAAGCTAAAACGTTCCAATCTTCGCCTTCTCCGGATTTTTCAATAACTTCTTTGGCAAGATCTTCGGTTGCAACCAAAATATGACGAACCCAGACTTGTTCTTCTACCGGCTGCATATCTTTGGTCATGTCCTCGATAAGTTTGGTGCGCAAAAGACTGTTGCGGGTAAATCTTTCAAGGTCCTTTTTATCGATTCCGTAAGGGCTAAGGGCATCTTGATATTCTTTAACATTCTCTTTGTACAGACTCTCTGTATAAGGAGTCGCTGTCGGGGCTTCAGTCGGGACTTCGGTTGGGCTAACTTCGACTTCTTCGTCGGTATCGTCAGCATCAACGTTTTCTTCATCAACAGGAAGGTCAGTTTCATCTTCGATACCTTCTTCCGGCTCTTCAGTGGCTTCAGGAGTATTAGTAGGATTAATCAGTTCTAATTGTGAAGCCGACCAGGTCGGAGTGTAGACCGGTTCTGATGTTGGGGAAGGAGTGTTGGTACCTTCAGGGTAATAACTGTATTGTTCCTGCATCGCTTTTTGAATTTCTTCATTGCTGACGGTTATGCCGCGTTTTTCGGCTTCTTCTTTAACTAAAACATCATCAATCATTTCGTCGAGGATATTTCTGCCAAATTGTTCGGTTTGATTCAATTGAACCAGCATCGGCAAGGCATATTGCTTACCCATTTCGCCAAAAATGTTGACATACTGATTAGCAGTAGAGAGCATATTCATGCGAGCATAAGATGTGCTGCTCTGGTATTCACCGGCTTTAATTTCGGTTTCGCCAACTTTTGCAACAACGATATTTGGTCTGACTATATAGTTGTTGATTAACACATAGCCAAGCAAGCCAACGACCACAGCCAGAATCACAGCGCTTACAGTGATGGCAATTTTAGTTTGCTTTTCTTCTTTTTGTTTGCGTGCAACGTGCTTCTTTGTTTCAATAGGTGGTTGATTCGCCATAGTTAGCTCTTTTGGACCACTTATTAATTGTTATCTGCCCAGAAATCACCTTCGAAAGGAAGTAAGGCGATGTGGCGGGCATTTTTGATAGCCGTAGCAACTTCGCGCTGATGTTTGGCGCAAGTACCTGTTTGGCGGCGAGGGCGAATTTTGCCGGTTTCATTGATGAGACGGGAAAGCAGTTCGACATTTTTGTAATCGATGGCGATTTTTGGGTCGCTGCAAAATTGGCAAAATTTGGGACGGGAGACGAAACGGCGGTTATTGTTACCACGGTTTCCGCCACGTTCACGGCGGTCATCACCACGGTCTGATCGGTCAAAAGATTTATTTTCAGTCATCATTCCTCCAAATTAATCAACACGAATTACGCTTGAGCGCAAAACTTGTTCATTGAAGCCCATTGTGCGTTTGAGATTGGCAACTTCTTCAGGTTTGTAATCAAATTCGACATAGAAGTAATAGCCTTCATTGGTTTTGTTGATTGGATAAGCCAATTTGCGTTTACCCCAACGATCAATCTTGGTGATTTCACCTTCATTGGATTTGATTAGGGTTTCGATGTTTTCAACAGCAGCGTCAATAACTGCTTCTTCCAGATCTGCCTGGAGAATTACTACAAGTTCGTATTTATGCATAC
>JAGOIM010000049.1 GCA_017995665.1 Anaerolineaceae bacterium
GCGCTTCAAAATGTAACCGCTGTGAAAGAGGGTCAGATTGTTTATGCGCCTAATGATACTTATATCAACGAGTCGATTCAAACCTACATCAAGCTATTTACTGATTTAGCTGAAGCTTTGGGGAAATAAGACAAACCTGTGTTAGAGAATTCTAACAAGAAGAGCGTTGGGTTGGATCGAGCCCAACGCTCTGATTCTAAGAGTATCTTTACGCTGCCCTTTATTTTGGCAATTTTGGGGGTGCTTGCCTTGGGCTTTATTTCGCTTTCAACCGGTGTTTATGATATTCGAGGGCAAGAAGACGGCATGCAAATGTTTTTCATCACCCGCCTGCCCAGAACCATAGCATTAATGCTCACCGGTGCTGCCATGTCAATCTCTGGCTTGGTTATGCAGTTAATCACTCAAAACCGAATGGTAGAACCAACCACAACCGGCACAATTGAATGGGCTGGCTTGGGTTTATTAGTGGTTTACCTCTTCTTCGATTCACCCACATTGGTGATGAGGATGACAGGCGCGATAGTCTTTGCCTTTGGCGGCACAATGGCTTTCTTTTTACTGCTTAAGCGGGTTCGTCTGCGTTCTTCTTTAATCGTTCCCATCCTTGGCATGATGCTTGGAGCAGTAGTCTCCGCCTTCTCCACTTTTTTGGGGCTAACTTTTAATATGACGCAGAACATATCCAATTGGTTCATCGGTTCTTTTGCGGCAGTTCAAATCGGCAGATATGAATATTTGTGGCTAATCGTACTTATTACATTATTTATTTATCTTTATGCCGACAAACTGACAGTTGCCGGCTTAGGTGAAGATACCGCCACAAGCCTTGGGGTTAATTACAATAAAACCGTCCTTATTGCCACAATGCTAATCTCTTTTGCGGTTGGAATCGTAACCGCTGTGATTGGCAACCTGCCCTTTCTCGGCTTAATTGTCCCAAACTTAGTGAGCCGCTTTCGCGGTGACGACCTTCGCAGCAATTTGCCCTGGGTAGTCCTGCTGGGAATGGGGACCATCACACTTTCAGACATTATTTCAAGAACAATTATTTCGCCATTTGAAGTGCCGGTTTCATTGATTTTGGGCACCGTCGGTTCGTTCGCTTTCATCATCATCTTACTCAGACAAAGGAAGGCAAGATGAACCAAGACCTCGTCGCTAACGAAAAAATTGAAAACGAAGTCCGCACAGCCAAAGCCTTTCGCTCCAAAAAAGAAGAACAGCGCTATTGGATGCTGTTAATCGCCTTACTCCTGATCGGAGCAATCGCTTGTTATGGCTTGTTGGTCTATAATAATCCGGTTCCCGTGGATTCGCCCTCTTTCTTGCCGGTTGCCAGGCGCAGAATGTACGCCGTTATCGCAATGATCATCGCAGCCATCGCCCATAGCATTTCTACGGTTACTTTCCAATCGATTACTAACAATCGCATCATTACCCCTTCACTTTTAGGTTTTGAAGCCCTTCATTCAACGATTCACACCAGCCTGCTCTTTTTCTTTGGCACCCAGGCACTACTTAACTTCACCGGAACCGGAGCCTTCCTTTTTCAAATTGGCATCATGGTTTTGATGTGTCTTTTGCTTTTTGGCTGGTTGCTGACCAAAGAACAGGGAAATTTACAGCTTATGCTCCTGATTGGGGTAATCATCGGAACAGGTTTGCGCTCATTATCTTCTTTCATGCGCAGGATGATCTCGCCTTCAGAGTTTGACATTTTGCAATCCAGGCTTTTTGGCTCAGTCAATAACGCTCAAACGGAGTATTTCCCGATTGCTATACCGATTGTAATTATTGCAGCAATCTTGTTAATCCTCTATGCAAACAAACTGAATGTGCTTTCTCTCGGAAAAAATACAGCCACAACACTGGGTGTTAAACATCAGCCTGCCATTATTTATCCCTTGGTTTTGGTTTCTATTTTAATGTCGGTTTCCACCGCTTTGATAGGACCGCTCACTTTTTATGGCTTTTTGATTGCAACCCTGACCTATCAAGCTGCCCCCACTTATGACCACCGCTACCTCTTCCCAATGTCTTTCGCGATTGGTTTTGCAATAATTACACTGGCATATTTTTTGATGAATCACGTTTTCAGCGGAGCCGGGGTGGTTTCAGTCATCATCGAACTTTTTGGAGGATTAATCTTCTTGTTTGTAATATTAAGAAAAGGAGTCTTATGATAAATATCAGAAACGCAGTGAAAAAATATGACGAAGTGGATATTGGTCCCTTAAATATTCGGATACCAAAAGCCGGTCTTACTTCTCTGATTGGACCTAACGGAGCGGGTAAATCGACAATGCTTCTAATGATTGGAAGACTTTTGAATATGGATGCCGGTCAGATAGCCGTGGCAGAGATGGACATAAGCAAATCAAAATCGGAAGACCTGGCGAAAGTTCTCACCATTTTGAGACAAGAAAACCACTTTGTTACCCGTTTAACCGTTCGTCAATTAGTCGGTTTTGGCAGATTTCCTTATTCTAAAGGCAGGTTAAATAAGAGTGACGAAGCGATAATCTCAAAGTATATCGACTTTTTACAACTGACCGACCTCGAAAATCGCTATTTGGACGAGCTTTCAGGCGGGCAAAGGCAACGGGCTTATGTTGCCATGGTTTTGAGCCAGGAAACGGAATATGTTTTGCTGGACGAACCGCTTAACAATCTCGATGTTTCCCGATCGGTGCAGATGATGGGACACCTCAAACAAGCCGCCAACGAATTCGGCCGCACGATTGTGACCGTTTTGCACGACATAAACTTTGCCGCTCGCTATTCAGACCGGATTTGTGCAATGAAAGACGGCGGAATCGCCGCCTTTGGTACTGTTGAAGAGATTATGGATGCCAAAATTTTGACCGATATCTTTGAAACAAAAATTGACATTTTAGCCGGCCCCTACGGACCGCTGGCAATTTATTAAATTTAACTAAGGTGGCAAGGTTTTTTAGGACATAAGCGAGAGATTGCTTCCTTTATGGTATAGTTTTAGTCTAATCATGTCCGGGAGTGACTTTTATGTATCTTGCCATTGAAGGTGTTATCGGTGTTGGAAAAACCACGCTTGCACGTTTGCTGCAACCGGCTTTTGATGCCGAGGTTTTATTAGAAGTCTTTGAGGAAAATCCCTTTTTAAGTAATTTTTACAGTGACCGCAATCGCTATGCTTTCCAAACTCAAATATTCTTCCTGATGAGTCGCTATCACCAGCAAAACAATGTGATTCCCAGTGCTCAGAAGGCAGGCAAAACCGTTATTTCTGACTACACTTTCGACAAAGACGCCCTTTTTGCAGGCATTAATATCAAAGGCGATGAGCTTGAGGTTTATCATAAAGTTCATTCAGCCCTGGCAGACAAAATCCCCAGTCCGGATATGGTCCTCTATTTGAAAGCCAACCTTGAAACATTGCTGGACCGAATCACCCATCGTGACCGTTCTTATGAACGGAATATGGATCCGGCTTATATTTCAGAGCTGATGGATGCTTACGACGCTTTCTTTATGCAGGATAAATGGCAAGGGCGGGTTTTGACAATCGAAACAGACAATTTGAACTTTATTTCCAAAGCGGAAGATTTGAATTACATCATCAATCGGGTAAAAGAAGCCTTGCGCTTGTCTCCCTATCAGGAAAGTTTGCCCTTAGACCAGGAGCTGCCATGAGAATCACCCAGGATATGTTGATAAAACTCGCTAAAGATTTGGTTGCCAAACGAGCCCGAAACGATAAGGACCTGATCGCTGTCTATTTGACCGGCTCAGTTGCTGAGGGTGACCCTCTCCTCGGTGGCAGCACCGATATCGACCTGACTTTTGTTCACAGAGAACAACCACCCTTGAAGCGCGAAGTTTTGCGCGTAACTGCAGAAATCTCTTTCGACATCGAACATCATCACCAAAGTTTTTACACCTACCACCGCCGTTTGCGCCAAAACCCATATATTGGTTTCGCCCTTTGTAATCACCAAAATATCTTGCTCGACCAGGATCATTGGTTGGAGTTCATTCAAGCCGGAGTGAGTTCGCGCTTTGATGTTCCCGAAAATGTCTATGAGCGAGCCCAGCAATTTAGCGAAAAAGCCCGTAACCAATGGTTTGATCTCAATGACCCACAGGAAGTCCCTTGGGAAGCCTGGATAGCCCTATATTTCAATACTATCGGAGCCGCAGCCAACGCTATAGCCTGTTTGGATGGTCCGGTTTTGACCATCCGTCGTTTCATGCTCGACTTCACCAAAAGAGCCGAAACTCTCGAGCTTTTGCCAATGGTGGGCGAACTTACCCGGCTTTTGGGCAATGAAAATATGGACGAAGCGCTTTACAAACAATGGCAACCAATCTGGTTGGAAACCCTCGAAGCAGCCAATAAAAAACCTGATTGCCCGGTCAATATTTCTAAAGTTCGCAAAGCCTATTTTACTCAGGCGCTTGAAGCAATGGCAGAGAGTGGCAGTCTTCATGCCACGCTTTGGCCCCTTCTCGAGACCTGGCAACAAGCGCTGACTTGCCTGGACGAAGCTGAACACCATCAAAATTGGCAATCGTTTTTAGCCGCACTTGGCTTTGAAGAAGAGCGGCAAGAAGATTATTTGAACGCCCTCGATCACTTTGTTGACCAGACTGAACACATCCTTGAAGAGTACAAAAAAGAATACAATTTGTAAGCGGCCTGTGGATAAGTCGTTGATAACTGTGGATAAGTCGGCTTTTTTTGTGGAAAAGCCGTGACTTATCCACTTTTTTAGGTTGATAAGCTGCGGAGGCTTTTGGGATAAGTTTTTGGACTTTGAGTCAAATGGAAGTTTTGAAAGGAAAGTGTGGATAAGAACTCAGTATTCCACAGACTTTTAATTCTTTAACAATTGCTACTGTTTTCTCGTTAGAAGTGAAAGGACTGCGTCATAGTGAGCGACAATCCCCATTTTCCACAGCCTCTATTACTAAATACTATTAACGGTATTAAAAGATAAGACTTAAAATAGCCTCTTACTTTCAAAACCCTCACCGCAACGAATTCACAAATTCTTTGACTTACTACCCGATGATTCCTTATTCAATCCAAATAGGGATTAATTTTTCCATTGATATCAAAATCTTGTTATCATTAGGACTTAATAAGGAGTCAAAACGATGATATGCGATTGGGTTCTAAATCTTTGTGTTCCAAAAATGCGTCTGGCTGACGTTTCCTATAATACTGACCAAATTTTGCGCTTGCTTGATCAGCTTAGCAATACTTCTGACCGAAAACAAGTTTGCCTTTTCCCCCAATTAGCCTTGAGCGGCAAGACTTGTGGCGATTTGTTTTTTCAGCCCATTCTTTCTCAAGCTTGCCTGAAGGCACTCAAAAACTTAGAAAATGCTTTGAAAGGCTCAAAGGTAACAATCTTGATCGGTTTGCCCTTTGAGTTAGAAGGAAGGCTCTATGATACCGCGGCGATTATCAATGCGGATGGGCTGCAAGGTTTCGTCTTAAATGAAAACCCGGATCTGCGCTATTTTTCACTGCCCGATTCAGAAACGCCCGGCGATTTCGATTGGCTTGGGCGACAAGTGGAGATCTTTACGCATGGTGATTTGCCATCAGGTCTGATTGGAGAAGAAAGGGCACAAGTAATTATCGGTAAGCTACCCGAGAGCAAGAATTTTAACCAGGACGGCTTGGTTTTGAACCTGACCGCTCTTCCGAGTCTGGCTGATATGCCCGATCAGGCTGAAATCAAGCAGTTTTCAAACGGTTGCAATTGTCCTTTAGCCCTCTGTTCATCCGGTCCAAACGAATCGAGCGGTGAAGAACTTTATTCCGGACTCTGCCAACTTTGGCAAAATGGGCAAGTTTTGGCAGAAGATGACGAATTAACTATGGAAGGCAAAGTTTTACAATGCGATCTGGAAAAGCTTCCTCAACAAAGCACGCGAAAACCAGTTTCATTTGAAAGAGAACTGCGCCTGCCTTATCTATTAAAAGAAAAGCAAAAAGAGCAACTGGAACGAATTTTTGAAATCCAAACGCTTGGTTTAATCCGCCGGATGCTTCACAGCCATGCAGAAACGCTGCTTTTGGGCATCAGTGGTGGGGCAGATTCTTCAATGGCTATGTTGGTTTGTCATAATGCTCTGACCCAACTGGGGCTGGATAGCGACAAATTCATCGCCGTTTCCATGCCTGGACCCGGCAGTTCGGAAAAAACAAAACAAGCCACGACTGATTTAAGCAGCCTAATCGGCATTACTCCCCGCCTTATTCCGATTGAAAAAGCTCTTGAGCAACATCTACAAGACATTGGGCATGACGGAAAAACGGCTGACATCAGCTATGAAAATGCGCAAGCTCGTGAGCGCACTCAAATTTTGATGGATTTGGCAAACATGCACAATGGCTTGGTGGTTGGCACGGGAGATATGTCCGAAATTGCTTTGGGATGGTCAACCTATAATGGCGATCAGATGAGCATGTACAACGTCAATGCCGGTTTGCCAAAGACTATTTTGGTGAAAGTGATGGTCTGGGCAGCCGAAATGCTCTTTGGCGAAGAAGGCAAACAAGTGGCGGAAGCGATTGCCAATGCGCCTTTCTCCCCCGAGCTTAAACCTCTTGCCCAAAACGGACAGACGAGTCAGACAACTGAAAACGAACTGGGACCTTACCTTTTGCATGATTTTTTTCTTTGGCATGCCATTCAAGAAGGCAAAACGCCCAGACAGGTTTTTGAGGAGGCTTCTCAGATTTTTGACTCAGAATATGAAAAAGCCTTCATCTTGAAAACCCTGCAAAGCTTCTATCAACGCTTTTTCCGCCACCAATTCAAGCGCACCGCCTCTCCGGATGGTCCGCGTCTGTTTAGTTTGAGTCTGTCCCCCAGAAGCGGTTGGCGTATGCCTGCTGATGCAAGTCCGAATTTGTGGCTGGCGGATTTGGCTGAAATTGAAAAGGAATTAACCGCTGAGGAAACAAATTAATGGCGAATAAAAAGATTAAAGTCATTTTCGGCACCTCGGCCGATCCAATTCACGAAGGGCATGTTGAGCTTCTGGTTGATGCCGCTCAGGCTTTGACCGCTCGCGGATATCAAATTGCCGAAATTGTTCTGATGCCGGTCTATCGCCATCACAGCGTTACGGATAGCGTTAAGCGCTCGCTTCCTTTAAGTTACGATGATCGTTTTGCTCTTTGTCAATTGGCAGTGACTGAAATTGAGAATGCATTAAAAGGAAGTGTTGCTAAAGTTAGCGTCAGCGATTTGGAAAAGGATTTGGTTTGGCAAAACAGCCGCCCGAATTTCACAGCTGAAACGATGGAGACTATGCGCAAACAAACTGAGGCAGGGATAGAGCTTGCATTCTTGATTGGCGCGGACAGCTTTAGCGGGGAGCATCCCAGTTTTTCGCAATGGTATCGCTGGCAAGAGCTAATCCAAAACGTGATTTTTGTCCTCAGTCCGCGCGAAGGTTATCCGCCAAATCGCGACTTTGTTGAAAGCCTCAGCGAACAAGGAGGAAAAATTGTTTATCTGGATGAAATCAAAGTCCTCGATATCTCCTCCGCTCAGATTCGAAAAAGGCTGGAAGCCGGAGAAGCGCCTGAGACTTTGGAGAGCGAAGGCCTTATCAGCAAAGAAATTGCCGACTATATCATAAAGCACGATTTGGTTGATTTTTGGAAACAAAACGAAGATAAAAAACCGGTAGAAATTAAAACGGAGAAAATCATGGAAACTGACAGCCTGGAAATGCGAGTTGGAAAGCTCCTCTTTGAAAAGAAACTGAGCCTCGGCTTGGCAGAAAGCTGCACCGGAGGCTTGATTGGGCATTTGATAACCAACGTTCCAGGCTCTTCGGATTATTTTATGGGCTCAGTTGTGGCTTACGCCTACGAAGCGAAAGTCAATTTACTGGGGGTCAAATGGGAAACTTTGCAAAAATTTGGGGCGGTGAGCAGCGAAACAGTGCTCGAAATGGCTCAGGGAGCGCGAAAAGCATTCAAAACCGATTTAGCACTCTCAGTTTGTTGCATTGCCGGACCGGGTGGAGCAACGACAGACAAACCAATTGGCACGAGTTGGGTCGCGCTTTCGGCTCCGGATGGCGATTGGTCATGGCGTTTTCAACTGGAAGGTGAGCGCGAGTCGATTAAGCAACAAGTGGCGCATAAAACGCTTGAACAACTATTAAATTATTTAGAAGCTCACTAATCGATGTTCAGTTCCAAGCCGCAAACGAAGACCGAAGACGATGCCGAGGCAAAGCTTCGCGCGCAGAAGATTCGTCTGCCGTCCTTCATGCCCTTCTTTTGGCTGGCTTTGGCAGCGGTTGTTGGTTCATTTGCTTCTGACAAGCTCAACTTTCCCTGGTACTGGTGGTTGCTTCTTGCTTTGATAGGCTTACTTCTCACTGCCTTTCACAAAAAAGTGCGGACGCCGATTCAAACCGTTCGGCGCTTGCCGCTTTCAATGATACTTTTTGTTTTTGCCCTGACAGCCATGCTTTACCAAATTAGTTTGCCCAAAAACGAACCGAGCAATCTGATCTATTATCATAACAAGGGCGAAGTAAGCCTGACAGGGATGGTTGTCGCACCGGCTGAGGCAAAGCAAAACAGCTTGCAAGTCAGGGTTGAGGCTCAAAGTTTGCTTGCCAAAAACCTGGTTGGTCAAGAACCGGCGGTCGAAGGGCAAGTGATTTTTTATCTGCCGCTTGGAACAGACATTCGCTATGGGGATTTGGTCAACATCAGAGGCGAATTGCTTCCCCCTGAAGAAGGCATCGAATTTTCCTGGCGTGATTATTTACGTCATCAAGGGGTTAACTCCACTTTTGATTATCCGATATTGAAAATTCTTGAACGCGACAAGGGCAATCCTTTGCGAGCGGCCCTCTTTAGACTACGCGAAAGAGGAGCGAAGGTTTTGAGCGAAATTTTCCCCAGTCCTGAAGACAGCCTGCTCACGGGCATCCTGCTGGGTGACGAAAGCACAATCTCTCCCGCATTGTCAAAAGCCTATCGCCTGACAGGGACGAGCCATATCATCGCCATCTCCGGCTTTAACATGTCGGTTTTGGCTGGTTTAGTCAGTCTTGTTTTTACCAGAAGCTTTGGGAGAAAACGCGGTGCGCTGATCACAATCTTGCTCTTGGGCAGCTACAGCCTCTTGGTCGGGGCAAGTGCTTCGGTATTGCGGGCGGCGATTATGGGCTCTTACGCCGTCCTGGGCAGTGCGATTTCACGAAAAGGAAACACGCTCAACAACTTAGGGGTCAGCACGCTGCTGATGGTCTTGCTCAACCCGCATTTGCCCTGGGATGTCGGCTTTCAATTTTCGGTCATGGCAACACTTGGGCTTTCTTTATTCTCCGGGCCGCTTGAAGCGCGGCTCGAAGCTTGGTTTGAAAAACGTTTGCAAAAGGAAAAAGCGGTTGCCTTTAGCAGTCTGATTTCAGAAGTTTTCTTGCTCACCTTAATTGCCCAGGCA
>JAGOIM010000196.1 GCA_017995665.1 Anaerolineaceae bacterium
CGCAAACAAAACCTTGAATACGCGGTTTCAGATCGTTTGGCAGAATGGATTTATCCCATCGACCATTACCTTTTACTCCCCTCATACGAATGGGGAATACCCGAGAACACTTTCGACCGGATCCGTCCGATTCTGCGCGATTCCCGACCGACAATCGGTTTTTCGCTCATCGAAGCGACAAATGCTCGAAAAGTTACCGTTTGGAATGAAAACGGAGCCTTCAGCGTAAAAGATATTGATATACTTAGAGAAGCAGGTTGCCTGATTGATGAGCAAATTGTCAACAGTATCGGCATTCCGGCATAGGTTAAGGAGAAATAATGCAACCACCATCATATGAAAGTCCCAGTCATCTCGCTCCGAAAACACCCAAAATCGTCGTCATCGGCTTGGGTGGAGGAGGATCAAACGCTATCAATCGCATGATTGAAGGCGGTATGCGTGGCGTAACCTTCGTTGCAGCAAACACGGATGCCCAGGCTTTAGCAGCTAATCTCGCCCCGAATAAAATTCAGCTTGGGCCCAAATCAACCCGTGGACTGGGTGCCGGTGGTCTTCCCGAAGTTGGGGAAGATGCCGCCGAAGAAAGCACCAAAGAATTGGCTGCCATCCTACAAGGTGCCGATATGGTCTTTTTAACTGCCGGGATGGGTGGTGGAACCGGAACCGGTTCAATTCCGATTGCCGCAAAAGTCGCCCGTGCCAGCGGTGCTGTTACGGTTGCAGTTGTTACCAAACCCTTCTCTTTTGAGCTAGGACGCAGGCAAAGCAATGCCGTCGAAGGCATCGAAAAGCTCAAAGAATATACCGATACACTTATCGTCATTCCCAATGACAAGTTGCTCGAAATTGCCCCGCGAGACCTCCCGCTGTCAACAGCCTTCACGCTTGCTGACGACGTTCTCCGTCAGGGTGTTCAGGGTATCTCCGAATTGATAACCGAAACTGGCTTAATTAATGTCGATTTTTCGCACATTAAAAACGTTATGACCCGTGGCGGTGGTGCCTTGATGTCAATTGGTACCGGCAGCGGGCCCAATAAAATTCAAGAGGCCATTCAAAAAGCACTTCATCATCCGCTTTTGGACGATATCGACCTCTATTCAGCAACAGGTCTAATTGCCAACTTCACCGGCAGCGAAAACATGAGCTTCCGTGATGTTACCGAAGCTCTCAATACCCTCCAGGTAGCCACAGGTGGGCATGCAGACGTTATCCCCGGCATAATCACCGATTCGCGAATGGAAGACCGCGTTCAGCTAATTTTGATTGTTACAGGAATTGGCGCACCAAAACAAACTAATACAAACCCATTCGAGACTTCCAATGAAGAAAAACAGAGCTTCGTTACTCCTGAGATAAAGAGTCAAATTGAAGAATCAAACAATTCGAACGAAATTAATTTGAGCCAGCATCCTCAGATTGATGCAAAAGATAACCTCTCAATTCCCGCTTTTTTGCGTCGGAGAGGAAAGAAATAGAGCAGAAAAATGAATGCAAGCGCAATCCGCAAAGTTACCGAAAAAGTAACTGCCAAATACCCAAAAATGGCTGGGAAAAGCCCGAAAGTCAGCCAGCAATCAGAAGGGACTTACCTTTTGGTTTTCAAATCTGATGACGCCTTGCCTAATGGTAAAACGATTAGTCAGGTTCTGCGCGTCGTTGCTGATGAAGATGGCAACGTCAAAAAAATGACGACCTCAAAAGGCTAATAAGGAGAGCTGATGACTGCGACAAGCTGGATACTTGAGGGACTCAAACCTAAAAAGCGTGCTAAAAAGAATAATATAGCCAGGAAAGATGCTGAAATCGAGCAAATCGAAGAACCGGTGCGCCTGAATTTTGATACCCAACGCATTTTTTCAAATAGTCGCCCCGAACCTGTTTCACAAATTATGCTCAATGCAAGTGAAACGCAAGCCCTCAGCTTCCAAGCGACGGTTCAAATCCCGGTAAAATCGGGGGTAAATAATGCATCCGTGGGAAACAGTTCAGCGCAACGCAACCTTTTTGACCAATTGGAAAATGGCGAAACGCTGATGAACAATGTTGGAAAAAAGGATTTTCTTAAAATTCAAACAACCATGATGCTTGCCATCTCCTTCATGGGCTTGATTATCGGCATATGTATTGCTTTTTTGATTTGAGCTAAATTAATAAGAATTATCTGGACCTAAGTCAAACAAGGTCCAGATTTCATTATGCCAGACGCTCTCGCCGGCTTGGAGGCTTTTCCAGGGGCTGAGCGTTTCGAGTTCGAGCATCTCCTGGTCAAAATAAATTTCGATATTACTGCCTAGGTCTGGATAATTTTCAGACCTTTCTTGTTCCATAGGCAAATGAATGATGCTGAGTAAATTATCAAGGCGATAAGCCAGCCACGGTTTTGCAGCCCAGCTTCCAATTTTTTGTTTGCTTTGCGCCAATACCTGGTGAATTTCCAGCCGGTTTTCTTCCCACTGATAGGCTGGGTCTGCCAATGAGGAATAATCCCACAAATTGAGCCTCCGGTTTGCCTGAAACCTTTTTTCAGGATCAATATTTTTATCCATTGGCAGATATCCGATTCCTCCGGGCGTAAAAGATGTAATCCCCCAGGATGCAGTTTTTTTCACTTCATGCGAGCGATTGGTAATTTCGTTTCGGACAATGAA
>JAGOIM010000050.1 GCA_017995665.1 Anaerolineaceae bacterium
GAACTTAAATTGGAGATATCATCACTTCTTAAAACTTTGTTCCATTTAACGTGTTTGTTATCGCCTAATGGGATGCCTCCCAATTCTCTTGTGTTAAGTGTGGTTTCCAAATCTAAACGGGTGACATGTCCCATATTTTTTCTCCTCTTTGTTTAGTAATGCCAGGTTATTATAGTTTGTTTATTCATTGGCTGATTTTATCCCATCGCGATTCTACAGGGATTGTGTGTCAGCTTTTTTGTAAACTCGTCAAAAACCCATTCCATAAATAATTGTGTCTATGCTCTCTATTTTCAAATAAATTTTGTCATATTCCCAATCCCCTCTTACTGTTTTGCACTATAATCAGCAGATGACAAAGAATCAGCGTAAAAATTTCATCTTTTCCGGCTTTTTTATCTTGCTCTCATCCGGTGGAAATATTGCCTCAGCTTTGGTTACAAAGGCAATTGTCGATACCAGCGTTTCGGGCAATCTCGACCAACTCTGGCGGCTGATACCGATTGCGCTTGGTTTGATTGTCGCTGAATACCTGACCCGCATCACCGGGCGTTTTTTCGGGATGAATTATGCCACGAATGGTATCCGCGAATTAAAAGACAATTATTATGTCTACCTTTTAGAAAAGAACGACGATCAGGAAGACCTCAAGCGGGAACTATCTGCTTTTTCGGTTGATGCGGATTTGCTGTTTAATAGTTATTATTTCAACCAAATTAGCCTGATGGCGAGCATTATTTCATTCATTCTTTCCCTCATTGCTGTAATTGCTCTCAATTGGATTCTCTTTATGGCTGCTTTTGTCACTTCACTCTTACCCTTGCTTGTGCCTTATCTTTATGAGAAAAAACTGGCAAAACTTGCACAAAATTACAGCGAAAATGGAAAGTCTTATCTCAATTTTGTGAACGAAAGCCTTTTAGGGGGAGACGAGGTTCGGGCTTATGGACGGCAAAGGGCTTTTGGGCGAATGCATGCCGAACGCAATGCACAATTTGAAGAGAGCCGCAAACAAAGCAAGCTGGCAAATTACAACAGCTCACGGCTTTCTTACTCGTTGACTGATTTTTCTTTTCTGACAATCATTACGCTAAGCATTATCCTGACCGTCAAAGGGCAGGTTACGCTTGGCACGATGATGGCAATTATCAATCTGGTTCACAATATCGTCATCCCATTGGGAGATATCGCCACTTCGATCAACGAGCTCAATTCGGCAAAAACAATCAAGGCAAAGTATGAGAACCTGCCGGTCCTGCCAAAAGAGGCAGACAACGCTTTGGATTTCAACGAAGCAATTACAATTTCGGAGCTAAGCTACATCTATCCCGATGCGAGTTTAGCCGCTCTTTCAAATTTGAGCTTGCAGATACCAAAAAACAGCAAAACCGCTATCATTGGCAAAACCGGAAGCGGAAAATCTACCTTGCTCAAGTTGCTTTTGGGGCAATTTGGAAATTTTGAGGGTGAAATTGCAGTCGATGGGCAAAGCATCCGGGAAATTGAGGCGAAACATTATCGTCAGCTCTTTCGTCTTGTTCCTCAAGACCCCTATCTCTTCACCGACAGCATTTTGAATAACATTTGTTTTTATTCAGAAGATTGCGATAAAGAAAAGCTGCCGAAGGTGATTCGTCAATCGCTTTTGGAAGAATTGATTTTGGGTGAGGGCGGTATAGAGCGAATCATCAACGATAAAAACCGTGTCTCCGGCGGTGAAAAACAGCGGATTGTCCTGGCAAGAGCTTTGATGGCAGGGGTTGAAGGCAAGGTTTTGGTTTTAGACGAACCTTCAGCCAATTTGGATCACAAAACCGCATCGACCATTATCAATCAGCTCACTTCGATGGAAGAGGTGACGGTTGTGATGGTTACCCACGAATATGATCCGGCTATCCTGGCGAAGTTTGACCAGGTTGTCGACTTAAGCGATGTCGCATAGCTAAATCTTAACTTAAGGACAAAGCTGTCTTTCCTAATGCTCAGTTTCTTCAAGCAGCATTGGACGCATTTCGCCGTCGCTCATTTGGTAAATTTCATCGACAACTTTTGTGATACTCAAGTCGTGGGTGACGATTATGACAGTGTAATTATCATTATGCGCCAGGTCACAGAGCAGCTGAACGATTTTTTCGCCGTTTGCCGTATCCAGATTACCGGTTGGTTCATCCGCTAAAATGACCCTCCCGCCGGATGCTAAAGCGCGGGCGATGGCGACCCGTTGTTTTTCACCGCCGGAGATCATATTAGGGAAACGACGGTGGACAGTTTCGGGCAGGTTGACGTGCGCGATGTGTTCTTTGGCAATTTCAGCGGCTTCTTTAGGCGATTTCCCCAGCAACTCAAGCGGAAAGCAGACGTTTTCCAAACAAGTCATCAAGGGGAAGAGATTAAAACTTTGATAAACCACAGCCACACTCTGGCGACGATATTTATCCAGGTCAACCTTGTCGGTCGGGATTCCCTGGTAAACAACTTGTCCCTCAGTCGGTAAAGCCAAACCGGCGATAAGCGAAAGCAAGGTCGATTTACCGGAACCGGATTTGCCAACGATGGCATAGACCTTGCCATCATGAAACTCGGCATTGACTTGCTTTACCGCATCAACCGCCTGGTATTTATTGCGATATTGGTAACTGAGGTTCTCAAGTTTCAAGGTTGGTTGCTGTGAATTAATTTTTTCCATAATTTCTCTTTTTTCATTATCTCAATCTTAGATTGCTCATCTATTCTTTAGTAAACAAAATATCCAAAACTTTCGATCTGCCCATCAAAGCGATCGCAATCACGATTCCGAGGGTGTAAACAGCCAAAAACTGAAGCAAATTATTCTGGACAATCGGTAACCATGCCGGTTTTAGAAATAGCGTGATTGCAATTGGCAAAAACCCGATTAGTAAAAGGAATAATTGCTCGAGGAAGAAGGCCAAATAGACCTGAATTTTCTTAGCGCCCAAACTTCGCATGACAGCAAACTCGGGCAGGCGGTTGCGCGTCAACAAATAGCTCAGGATGAAGCCAATCAAACCGCTCAACAAGAGCATGATCGGAATGACAAAATTGAGGAAAGACAAATGCTGCTGGATGGATAAAATGCCATCGGCGAGAGCTTTATCCTCAATTACGACTACCAAGCGATTCCGGCGGATTTTGCCAACAAAACTATATTGATTTTCTTCCAGGTAATCTCTCAGCGCATCCAAATTTCGTACATCCTGGGGAATAATGGTTGCTGAATCCACCTTTTCTATCAGGTATTCGTTGGGCAAGCCTTCTGACCAAACAGTTTCGTATTCCCAATCCGGTGTGATGGCGGCTACGGCTAATGGTTCCTGTCCAATTTGTATTTCGGTCAGCAAATTCCAGGGAGCATAAATTATCGGCGAACTGCTTCCCTGAAAGTAGGAACCGATAACTTTGAAATCGTGAACGGCATCTTGAACGCCAAATTTTTCATCGGGAACAAAGATACCCAGCCGAATGGTATCGCCTAAGCTTATCTCAGATTCTTTCATCAAACGATCGGGTAAGACAACAAACTGTTCAGGGCGGTGAAAATCTTCGTCACTATAGCCTTCTAACCAGCTAATCTTACTATCGCGGAATTTTATCGCTTCGCTGGTTCGCGTGATGCTATCGGTGAAAGCAATGGCTGGTTTTCGTTTGACGAGTTGAAATTTCCAATCGAAGCCCATCGATTGAGCTGTACTTGAGGAATTGCCCAAAGGCGCATTTTCAAGCGGTAAATCTGGCGTACTGGGGCTGCCGTCGGCATATTCAACCAAGCCAATGTAATCGTAATGGAGATACCTGGTGAGTAAAACCTCCTTGATGGCGGGGTTTTCCGCTTCTAAGTCTTCGCGGACATCTCGAATTTGTTCCCCGGTAGCAGGGTAAGCCCACATCATCCAATCTTGTCGGGCTTGGACTTCATTATCAAGCAATCGCCAAATATCTGTTTGAAAACGCAAGGGAATTTGTCGATTTTGACCCAAAATGGTGGTCATGTAGGCGGTGGTTGGCAAGCGGTCATAGATGGTTTCTGCCGCTTCGTCCTGCTCTGCAGCTGAAACGCCGATAATGAGGATGAAAGCCCCTAAAAGTGCCACAGCAAAGGGGACAATCAGGCTGTTGAGGAAATTGCGTTTGATTGAGCGGAGGGCAAAGCGCAAACTCAAACCGGGCATCCAGGCGAAGTCCATCGCCTTAGTGCTTTCAGTCTTCGGTGCGATGACCGTTGTAGCTTTTTTGCGCTTGGGTTTTTTTAGCGTGAGCAAGGAAGCAGCAAAGGTGATGATGAAAACAAAAGCAATTACAGCACCGGCGGTTGCATAACGGACCCAGGGCGCTGTTCGCAATTCGGGCTTGAACTCAATTTGCAGCCCGAGGGCGCGTTCGCTGAAGCGCAAATCTTGCATAACGCCCCCTTGCAAGGTCTCCCAAACGGCTTCGGTTACCTTGGCGTCAAGCTGTGTCGCCAAGACGATTCCCAAAGCAGCGGCGAGGATGGCGATAATCATGATGCCGAAGATCAGGTAGGAAATGGTTCTACCTCGTCCCGTGCCGAGTTTCATCATCACGTCGGCGGTTTCGCGTTGACGTAAGATGAAAAGATAGGCGAAGAGACAAATAACGGCAATCCCAGCCGCAGCACTGGCGACAGTCATATAAAGGGAGCGTTCACGCAGTTTCAAAATTGGCACAACTGCAGTTGCATAGCCCTGGTCTTCTACCTGGAGTCCAACCATTTGCGGGATTTGCTCTGAGGCAAAGGATAAATACTCGTCCGCTTGGTCATTCTGAACCCGGACACGCAAAAAATCGTAGTCATCCGGAGTCTTATCTAACCAATCCGGAAAAGTCATAAAAATGGTTTGGGTGATATCGGTGCTGATGTGCAAAATGCCGCCAATTTGGCAGCCATCTTGATTGACGAAGCCTTTTTCGGGGTTATAGCTGTGGAGCGGATTGCCTTTTGGATCGTAATGGAAAGCCAAGTTCCAATAATCGCCCGGATGAAGGTCAAATGCCTGAGCTATTCGTTCGCTAAGATAACAATTTGGTACGTCTTCGGCTTCGCTAAACTCCCCATCGGTAAGGTAAGTTTCGGTCATGTGAAGGGCTAACATGCTCGGAATGTCCGTCGAAGCGACAACTTTGAAAGATTTGTCTGTTACGTTGAGCATTTCGATTAATTCGGATATTGCTTGCCCGGCTTCGCTTTCGAAAAAGTCGGCTTGATCGCTGATGTCAATTACTTCCGGAAGAGCATCCAGGTTTGGGTCCGGTTTTTCCGTCAGAAGAGAGGCTTGAACAGGCGTTGCAACGAAAAGCGAACTCGGGGAGCGGTCAAGCTGTGCCAGCATTAATAGCGTTCGCCCGGGAATCAGTTGATTGCTGATGTCATCTCCGGTTGAATTGTAAGGCCTGATTGTCAGGTAATTATTGCCGCTAAGAGTTTTCGAATAATAACTGGTTTGGCTAATCCCTTGCCAGGAGCCATCCTCATTTTGACTTATCAAACGGACTGAAAAAACAGCCAGGTTTTTTACCGGAGAACTGGTTTGCCAAATTTCGCTGCCATCAAGCGGGAAAGCCCCGATGGTTCGTTCAAGGTCATAGGAGATAACTGCAGGATGATGGATGAGGGAAGCGAAGTCAACGGAGGCGAGGTTGTTTTGGAAGTTTTCATCAGCCCAGGCACCGTCAGGATTGTGTAAATCGCCATATTTGAAAGCGACAACTGTCCTGTAATGTTCATCGGCTTGGGCTAACATTTGATTGGCAGAATAATTCATGCCCACTCCCAAAGATATAAAAGTAATGGAAGCGGCAAGTAGAATGAGAAACAATAGGGATTTTCCGGGTGAGCGGAGAAAGTTATTAAGGCTGTGTCTAAAAATCATCGGTTTAGCTTGCTCTTTTCAAACCAGTCTCCGTCTTGGAGAGGTGAATTGATTGTGTAATGATTGGTAAAACTAAAAAATTTCTAAAGTTAGTATAGCACGAAAAGGCGCGAGGGGTGGGGGCAAAAAGGAGAAAAGCCAAGCGCAAAGCTTGCAATGCAATTGATAAAAGGAGGCGAAAATTTTTTCAAGCCTCCTTTTATCATTTAAACAGGGGAAGTTTAAATTTGAATTCTTCCGTAAAACCCGAAAGGTTAATCAAAGAAATTTGATATATCTTCTCCAATTTGATCAAGGGCGGATTTTATCTTTTCGCCAAATTGTTTGATTTTCGGATCGTTTTTGCCTTCTTTAATGGCATATTCAATCGCCTCGCTAATTTGTTTCGCTCCGGCTTTGATTTCTTTTTTGCTTTTTTCTGCCCAGTCAGGGTCATACTGATGTTCCGGATCAGCTTCTTCTTGTTGCGTGTTTTGCTCAGCGCTTGGTTCGGGATTGATCTCAGTCCATTCCGCATCTTCAATAACGTCATTCTTATCCATGTTTTTCCTTTCTTTAGGCTTGAAAATCACAAGCCAGCTGACTAATAAAGCAATTCTACCAATTCCTGGTTGGTCAAATTGACAAAGTAACTACTAACGTCTATTTCTTCGAGCGCTTTTTTCAAAGTTGGAGCATCATAATGGTTGCCTGTCAAGGCATTCTCTAATTCCGAGACATCCCGTTGACCGAAAAAGTCCCCAAAGAAGCGGATTTGTTTAATCAAGCCGCCTTTGCTGACGTCCAGCCAGGCTTCAATCGTACCACCGGCGTAGCGCGTCTCGCGGTTGATAGCAAATGCTGGAGATTTGCCATAATTCCAGTCCCAAGACTGATAGCGTTCTGCTGAAAGCTTATGAATCTTTTCCCAATCGCTTTCTGTCAAATCAAGCTGGTTCACTTTCCCTCCGCCAAAAACACCGTTGATAATGTTTTGCCGGAATTCCATGATGTCAGGCGGGTTTTCGGGCAAAAACTCGGTAATATTGGCAACGCGTGAACGCACCGATTGGATGCCCTTCGATTCGAATTTTGCCGGTTTGACTTTCAAAGCTGCGCCAACCCTGCTCAGATCGGTTGCCCAAAGCAGTGTGCCATGGCTGACCATGCGCGAACCGCTGACATATTGCGCATTTCCGGAAATTTTACGCCCCTCAATCAAGATGTCATTTCGGCCGGAAAGTTCTGCATTTGCGCCCATCTTGTGTAAAACATCAACAACAGGCTGGGTGAATTTTCGATAGTTGTGGAAATTATCCGCTGTATTCGGAGCGATGAAAGAAAAGTTTAGATTGCCGAGATCGTGATAAACCGCACCGCCACCGGACAGGCGCCGGACAACGGTAATATCATGCTCATCCACATAATCGACGTTAATTTCCTGGACGGTGATTTGGTTTCGACCGATAATAATCGAAGGCTTGTTGATGTAGAAGAGCAAAATTTCCTCGTCCATGGCAATGTTTTTAATCAGATACTCTTCAATGGCGAGGTTTATCCGTGGGTCTTTGTTTGGTTCGTTTTCAATAAAAATCATCTTTCTCCAAATTTGCCTGTCCTAAATGGTTTGTTCTTTTTCAAAAACCAGGAGGCAAAAAGCATAAAATCAGGCTAAATCATAGTCAGGAATTATAACGGTTTGAGTCCATGATATTGATAAATGTAAGGACAATTAAAAAGTTTCAAGAGAAAAAATGTAGGGCGCGTTTGAAAGGGCTTCGAACATTGAGACTGGCTTAACTTGCGCCCTTTCAACCCGCCATTGCAATTAATCAGCTCACGACGGCGATTTGAAGATGGGATTGCGCATAAATTCCTTGAGGTTAAAACATCTTCAAATTCGCCCTACGGGCTCCCATTTATCGGAACAGGTAGAATTTTCGCGGAGTTGAAATTTCAGTTATTTAAGCGGGCGAAATCAACGGCCCATGCCAATTACGGTAAAACCCAAAGCTTCAAGTCGCTCGCGGTTCAGAAAATTGCGCCCGTCGACGATCGGCACAGGCGGAATCGCTTCCCAATCCAAATCAAGATATTCAGGCCATTCGGTTACCAGAATAATTGCTTCGCTGTCTTTGAGGGCATCCCGGACGTCGTCACAGAAAGTGACACCCAGATCGGAGTATTGCCTTCGGGCATTTGTCAGTGCTACCGGGTCGTGTGCGCGGACCAAGGCTCCCCGCTGGACCAATTTTTGACTGATATTAATAGAAGGGGCATCGCGCAAGTCGTCTGTGTTTGGTTTGAAACTGAAACCCAAAAGCGTGACCCGCTTACCTTTTAGGATTTTCAGTTTTTCTTGCAAAAGGTCAACCGCCAACTCACGCTGGCTGTAATTCATTTCGCGAGCGGCAGAAATGATTGGCATATCGAGCTTATAATCGCGGGCAATGGCAACCAAGGCGGCGGTATCTTTGCCGAAACAAGAGCCGCCCCAACCCAAACCGGCGTTTAGAAAACGTTTGCCAATTCGTTGATCCAAGCCAATTCCGCGGCTAACCGCTTGAATATCGGCGCCTAATTTGGCTGACAAGCGACCAATTTCGTTGATATAAGAAATCTTAAGCGCCAGGAAAGCATTGGCGGCATATTTAATCATCTCGGCAGAGGTGATATCGGTAACCACCATTGGCACTTCTGTCAAACCATTAGGACGAGGCAAACCGGGAGGTTCGGGGAATTTCTGACCCATTAAAGCGCTAAAAAGATCTTTCAAAACGGCGATGCTATTTTCATCCTGCGAACCGACCACAATCCGATCCGGGTAGAAAGAATCATGCAGAGCGGAACCCTGGGCTAAAAATTCGGGGCTCGAAACGACAGAAAAATTGTGTTTAGCGCCATTGTTGTGCGAATTGGTGAATTGTTCACGAATGAGGGCTTCGACCAAATTGCCGGAGCCAATTGGCACGGTGGATTTATTGACAATAACGGTGAACTTTTCGCCCAAATTTTTGGCAATTCCTTCCACAGCGGAGCGAACATAAGTCAGGTCTGCGTTTCCATCGGAAAGTGAAGGTGTGCCGACGGTGATAAAAATGACATCGGCATTGGGGATATCGGCTTCTTCATATTTTGTTACGAAGCGAAGCCTGGGAAGCGTGATTTGAAGCACATCGTCGAGATGTGGTTCATAAAAATGCGATTTTCCCTGGCGAAGAGCGGCAATCTTCTCTTCGTTAATATCAATGCAAGTTACATTGTGTCCAAGGTATGCTAAAACAACGCCGGTATTAACTCCGACATATCCGCTTCCGATAATTAATACATTCATAAAACCTCAATACGTA
>JAGOIM010000197.1 GCA_017995665.1 Anaerolineaceae bacterium
GCCACGGTTCTTATGCTTACCCATACCTCGGTTTATCGAGTTACTCGAATATGTCCCTGGCGATGATTGAGGCTTTGGAGCTTCCCCAACAGACCGGTGCCTATGTTGCCAGCGTGGTTTCCGGTGGGCCGGCAGACCAAGCCGGTTTGCGTGGCGGTGTAAAACCAACCAGAATCCAAAATTTAACGACCGGCGGTGATTTGATTACCGCAGTTGATGGCATAGAAATTAAGGATTTCAGCGAGTTGATGAGCTATCTGGTTCTCAACACCAGCGTCGGTGATCAGATTGTTTTGACCGTAATCCGCGACGGCCAGACGCTTGATCTGCCTGTAACCTTAGGCCAGCGACAATAGCTTTTAATTAGCAAATCCGTAAGGAGGTTTTACGGATTTGCTATGAAATTCAAGAGCTTTTTCATTGGTCTTCTCAAGGGTTTTTTCATCAGTGTACGGAGGGGTTTTATCCCCTCCGAAAACCTCGATTCGAATCATGCTCCTACCTTTTTATCATTTCAGATGACTTTAAGCTGGGTTGAAACCCAGCCGTACGAGAGTTCCGTTTTCTCCTTTAACCAAATCTTTGGGCTTATATGATAAGAGCCATTGACAGCCCTCGATATTTGGATATAATATGACCGATTGGTCATAACAAGAGCTCATGCCAAAAGACACTTTTCTCAAACTCCCTGCCGAAAAACGCAAGCTCATTGAACGCGTTGCTATCGATGAATTTGCCGATAATAGCCTCCAATCAGCTTCCGTGAACACGATTGTCCACAATGCCGGGATTGCCAAAGGTTCGTTTTACCAATATTTTGAAAATTTGGAAGACCTCTACAACCATGTTTTAGGACTTGTCCGCGAACGCAAACTGGAGCTGATGCAAGCCTTGCCTTTGCAAAACAACGGACTTGACACTTTTGCCTATCTGGAAAGACTGATTCGGGCATCTCTGGCTTTTGAGCTTAACTATCCCCAATTATCAAAAGTGGAACGGCGGCATAACTTCGAAAACCCGATTACCAGTACGATTGACCCCGAAACCGGGCAGCGTTTATCCGGCGACGGCCGCTTTCACGCTTTTCTCCAACAAGGCGTCTACCACGAAGACATCGCCACCTGGCTTGATACCGACATGGCGGCTTATCTGCTAACGCTTATTTCTCAATGGATTTCACCCTACCTGCTCGACCGACTTAAGCAAGACAGTGTCCGTGAAATTTCAGCAGATTATGACCTCAACAACAGCTCTCTTTTGCATGATTTAATTCAGAATCTGATGGACATTTTGATGGCAGGCATGGCTCGCGATCCGCAGATTAGAAAAGATTTTTATAACAAATAGGGCAGAGCCAAGGGGAATTGACCCAAACTCTCTCCACAAATTTTTCGAATTTGAGATAAAATTCACACATGGATCATATTTACAGTGACCGGAATAAATATTTTGCACGCGATAAAGGGGCTCCTTGTGTCTTCTGTGAGGCGCAAAAAAAAGAGGATAGTTTTGAAAATCTTATCGTCCACCGTGGTCAGTACAATTTTGTCCTTTTGAACCTTTACCCCTACACAAGCGGTCATATTATGGTTGTGCCTTACGAACACACCAACCGAATCGAGAATCTCAGCCCTGAACAGCTTTTTGAGATGACAAGTTTGATTCAACAAGGGGTGACATGCCTGCAGCGCTTGTATTGTCCGCAAGGCTTTAACGTCGGTTTGAACATCGGTGACGCCGGTGGTGCCGGTATCAAAGAGCACATGCATTGGCATATTATCCCGCGCTGGATCGGCGATGCAAATTTTGTTACTGTAATCGGGAAAACCCGCGTTTTACCGGAATCGCTCGAAGAATCTTACGAGAAAATCCGCGAAGCTTGGTTGGAAAAATAAAAACTCTTAGCTGGATATGCTAAGAAGCCTGCTCCGGTTCGCCATGATATTGAACTGATTTCCAGATGACCAGGCATTCTCGTAAATCGTCCGGATTGTCAATGTAAAAAGAAGTTTGCAAAACGCCATAGGGGGCAGTGGTAAAGGCGTGAATCGCCAAACGAACATGTCCGGGCATAATAGCTTCTTCTTTTAAATAAGCATAGCGTTCAATTTCGCCGTCTATTTCAACGATACTCTCCAGTTTCTCTGCCTCAACCCGGCCTTTTAAATTCGCCAATAAAAGCTGGCGGTGTTTTTCACCGGAATAGGCAAAAATGGTCGTAAGCAAGGTGCAGCCTCTTTTCCAAAAAACCAGGTGGTTGCCCTCTTTGCGTTCTTCAAAACCGTCCGGGACGTCAATTGACCATTCTTGAGATAAAGTTCTTTGCATGCTCAAATTATACCCTTACTCTTTTCTTCGTACAATCTTCTAAAAAGCCTATTGCAAAAAAAGCGGCAGTAGTATAATATATGCAACAAAATAAATTAGAAATATATCGGGTTCGGCGCGAAACAAGGTTTCAACCCGAACCTCTTTGCTTTAGAGAAATAGAGGAAAAATGGCTGGCAAACGAACGCTTAAACGCCAACTTTCATTAACCCAGGCAATTATGCTTGGCACCGCCG
>JAGOIM010000051.1:0-4441 GCA_017995665.1 Anaerolineaceae bacterium
GAAAAGCAGCTTTGCCTGATTGCGCCTTATGACCTGATTCGAGAAGAACACAACCGGAGCAGCCTTCTCGAAGTGGGAAACTTGCCCTATCTTTTACAAAATTTCGAAAACAATCAGCCGTTAATTTCGAACGATGAGCATGAGCTGAAGGGTGAGAAGGCCTATTTAATGGAAGCCATCAGCTACAATCAGCTGGGCAAGCTCTTGCTCTATCCGCTCAAGTCCGTTCCAAATCAGCCCGAATGGGCAATTTTGGCACTCAGCCCTTACACCAACAAAGCCTGGCAAGTGAGTGATCTTGAAAAATTGGATCGCTTGCAAGATAATCTGAGGCGGATTCTCGACAAGGCAAATCAGCTTGAAGCAGACGCAGCGCAAATTGAAAATCTGCGGACTTTGCTTGCTGAATCGGAAGAAGAAGCGACTACGCTCAATTCGTCTTTTGCTGAATCTGAAAAACAAGCCGCAGAACTCAGACAAAATTTGCAAGAAACGCAAAAAGCCTGGAAAGATGAAATTGCCGATTGGGCCGAACGCCAAAAATCGGTCGAAGCGGAAATGGAAGCACTTCAAAAAACAATAGCAGAAAACGAGGCAGAACTTGCCGGGCTTGAAAACCTGCGCCTCGAAAAAAAGGACCTCGAAGAGCGATTAAACCGAAATTCGGAACAAACTTCCCGTCTAAAAACCACCATCGATCAAGCCAGCCAGCTTTTAGAAAAACTGACCGACCAAACCAAAACCGTCGATGAAGAAAGACCATAGAGAGATAACTATGCGATTCAAAAAATATCAATCTGTAACACTCACTGTTATTTTTATCATCTGCCTTTCGATGGTTGGCGTCGTTTTGGGGACTGTCGCCGTGAACGCTATGGCACATTCCGATAATTCACCCTGGCAAATCAGCCTGAGAGGGATGGAAGCAAGCCCAACGCCCTTCCAGCCGAACTCTTTCGCCAATGTCCAGGAAGATGGCAGCATTGAGCTTATCCCGCAGCCGATGTTTACCCCGACACCCGTTCCGGTCATCCCCCAAGGCGAATTGCCGGAGAAGCAGATTAACATTTTGATGCTGGGAACAGATGATTTTGGCGAGAATAACTTCCGCACGGATGTTATTATCCTGCTTTCGATCAATCCCAAACACGAAACCGTCAGCCTCGTTTCTTTTCCGAGGGATCTATATATTTCAATCCCGGGCTATTGGTCTAACCGGATTAATACAGTCTGGCAATTGGGCAAATTCCCGCTGATGCAAGAGACTTTTCAGGCGAATTTTGGCTTTAAGCCTGATTATTATATGATGGTAAATTACAACGGATTTAAAGATGTGATTGACAGCATCGGTGGAATTGACGTTGAGGTTACTCAGAGGCTGGAAGATACTTGCGGAGAATATCTGAGCCAATATTGTGTGGTTGAACCGGGTTTGACGCATATGACTGGCGGTGAAGCTTTGTTTTATGCGCGTTCGCGCCTGACCACCTCAGATTTCGACCGAAACCGGCGCGCACAGGATGTGGTTATGGCGATTTTCAAGAAAGCCATGAATTTAGATATGCTGCTAAAGGTCCCCGAGCTCTACGGTCTGTATCGGGAATATGTTGACACCGATATTCCAATGACGCAAGTTTTGTCGCTCTTGCCGATGGCGAAACCTTTGATGAATACGGAGAACATTCGCCGTTTTGCCGTGACGAATGATATGGCAGTTGATTTTATTACCTATGACGGCGCCTGGGTCTTAATGCCAAATTATTATATGATTTCGGACATGCTCAACGACGCACTTTATCGGAACGAATAGCGGGATGGGAGCAGATCACAGTTCGCAGTATTTTTTCTCTTTCGCGTCCCTGCTCCCCCCTATCAATCCCTGTAAATCAGCCCCTTATTTGCTCTGAATACACTATAATAACCTCACCAGTTAGGACAGAAAGGGCACATCATAATGGAAATAAATCCCTCCGAATTTTATTTTGGAAACAACTACGACCTCAAAGAAGCGGCGATTGTTCCCGACAAGCTGACTTATTACGACCCACAAGATCTGACAACCCATGCAGTTATCACCGGTATGACCGGTTCGGGGAAGACCGGTATGGGTATCATTCTGCTTGAAGAAGCCGCGCTGAAGGGTATTCCGGCGATTTTGATTGACCCAAAAGGCGACCTGACCAATCATTTGCTGCATTTTCCCGATTTTAAAACGAGCGATTTTGCCCCTTGGGTTGATGCCGATGCCGCCAAGCGCGAAGGGCAAACGATCGAAGAAGCCGCCGAAGCTGCCGCTGCAAACTGGAAAAAAGGAACCGAGCGTTCCGGAATCGACCGCGATCGCATGGTAAAACTCTCGGAGGCTGTCGATTACGTCATCTACAGTCCCGGATCTGATTCTGCTATTCCGGTCAGCATTCTTTCTTCGCTCAAAGCTCCGGCAATCAGTTGGGGCGAAAACAAAGAAATGCTGCGGGAATCGATTTCCAGCACGGTTACCGCTTTGCTCGAATTAGTCGGTTTCAAAAATATCGACCCGGTTCGTTCTCGGGAACATATTCTTTTGGCGAACATTTTTGAAAATGCCTGGAGCAAGGGCGAAGACCTTGACCTTGAAAGTTTGATTTTGCAGGTGCAAAACCCGCCTTTTGAAAAATTGGGTGTCTTCTCGGTGGCGAAACTTTATCCCGAAAAAGAGCGTTTCGAGTTGGCGATGTTGCTCAATAATTTTATCGCCGCACCATCTTTCGAAAGCTGGCTCGAAGGGCAGCCGCTCGATATTCAAAGCCTGCTCTATTCTCCTGACGGAAAACCGAAACACAGTGTGTTTTACCTGGCGCATTTGGCGGATGCCGAACGCATGTTTTTTATCACCCTGCTCTATTCCGCCATCGAAACCTGGATGCGGACCCAAGCCGGAACGAGCGATTTGCGCGCTTTGGTCTATTTTGACGAAATCGTCGGCTATCTCCCACCGGTTGCCAACCCGCCCAGTAAGCCGATTATCCTTCGCATGCTCAAACAAGCCCGCGCTTTTGGCGTAGGGCTGGTGCTTTCCACCCAAAACCCGATTGACCTCGACTATAAAGCACTTTCAAACACCGGAACCTGGATTATCGGCAAGCTGCAAACCGATCAGGACAAACAACGCCTCCTCGATGGCTTGACCAACGTTTCCGGCAGTTTTGACCGGAGCTATTTTGATAATGCAATTTCCTCGCTTGGTAAGCGTGTTTTCTTGCTGCACAGTGTCCATGCCAAAGGGCCCGAGATTTTCACCACGCGTTGGGCGATGAATTATCTGCCGGGTCCAATCACCCGTGACAAATTGGCCGATTTGAATCATTTGGTTGGCGCTGATTTGCGCATGCTTTCAGCAGCTCAAAACGGAAGCTCCCAAACCGTCACCAAGAGTGAAATCACCGGCGGCGCTACCGGGAATATGCCCGGAAAAGCGATCGAACCGGTTGTAAGCTCTAAGGTCCCCGTTTTCTATTTGCCGGTCAAAAAGGGGATGGGCCTTGCTTATGAAGAGGCAGCTAAGCGCGGAATTGACCCGGCTGAACGACCGCTCTATCTCTACCGCCCGGCTTTGATTGGCAAGGCGCAAATCTGGTACGCCAATCGCAGTTATAACGTCAACAGTCAGGAACGGCTGACCGTATTATTGTCTGAAATAACTAAGCGTGGCTTAGTGCAATGGCAGGATTACATCATTGACGAGATCCCGACAAGTGAATTTGAGGCGCAACCATTGCCCGATGCGAGCTTTGCAGACTTGTCTTATCCTTTTGATGACGAGAAAAACATCAGCAGCCTGGCAAACGATTTTACCGACTGGCTTTATCGCAACCGTCAACTGACGCTCTATCGCAACCCTGACCTAAAATTGGTCTCGGAAGTTGGCGAGAGCAAAGAAGACTTCATCAACCGCAGTCAGGATGCCGGAAGCAGTAATGCAGACAAAGCTTTGGAAGCTATCCAGGCAAAATATGCCAAACAAAAGAAATCGATTGAAGATAAATTGCTCAAAGAAGAACTTGAGCTGGATCGTGACAAACAGGTTCTCAACAATCGCCTTATCGAAGAAGCCGGAACCGGACTTCAGACCGTTTTGGGTATCTTTGGCGGCAAGAAAAAGAGCATTAATAGTTCATTGACCAAGCGTCGCATGACCGCCACCGCCAAGGCAAATGTTGAAGAATCGGAAGTGATGATTAAGAAATACAAGGCCGAAATTGAAGCCCTCGATGCCAAAATGAATGAAGAAATTGAGCTTTACAAAGACAGCCTCAGCAACAAAACAGCAATCATCGAAGAGGTTTTTGTTAAACCTTTGAAGAAAGATGTCCAGATTGAAGCCTTTGGCTTAGCCTGGCTGCCGGTTTATGCTTTCAAAGACGGCGACCGCTGGCTGGAAATTGACGCGTTTTAGGATTTT
>JAGOIM010000051.1:4541-9158 GCA_017995665.1 Anaerolineaceae bacterium
ATTATCTAAGAATCTCTGTCTTATTTTTCAGCAATTGATTTTTTAATCATGTTTGCCAAACGGCGGACGCCTTCGGTGATTTTTTCGGGGTTTGCGGCAGAGAAGTTCATGCGCATCGTATTGACGGGACCGCCATTGGGATAGAAGGGGTCGCCGGGAACGTAGGCAACTTTTTCTTCAACCGCTTTGGGGAAGAGTTCAATGCTATTGCAACCTTCAGGCAAGCGCAGCCAGAGGAACAAACCACCGCGAGGGGTTGTCCAGCTTGTGCCTTCGGGCATATATTCTTCGAATGCCTGGAGCATGGTGTCGCGGCGTTCTTTGTAAACACGCTTGATTTTTTCGATGTGGGCGGGCAGCCAGTCTGCGGATGCCATTTCGTATGCCACATATTGATCAAAGGTGGAGCATTGCAAATCTGCGCCTTGTTTAGCCTGGACCATTTTCTTCATAACCGTTGTCGGTGCAACCACCCAACCAATGCGTAAGCCGGGAGCCAAAATCTTGGAGAAGGTGGAGGTGTGAATGACGTTTCCGTTGAATTCGCCGCTGCCGTTTGAATGATAAGCGGTATCCAAAACTGCGATTGAAGGTAAAGGTTCGCCTTCGAAAATCAATTTTCCGTAAGGATCATCTTCAATTAAGGGCACGGCATATTTGCTTGCCAGTTCAATCAATTGCTTGCGGCGTTCGAGCGTCATGGTGACACCGAGCGGGTTCTGGAAGTTGGGCAAAACATACATGAATTTGATGTTTTGTTTGATTACTTCTTCGAGGTTTTCGGTAACCAATCCGTTTTCGTCGGTTTCGGCAGTAACAAAATTCGGGCCATAAGTATTCCAGGCTTGCAGCGCGCCCAAATAGGTCGGGCTTTCGGTGAGAACGCGGTCGCCATTATTGATAAAAATCCGTCCGATGATATCCAGCGCTTGTTGAGAACCGGATGTAATCAGGATGTTGTCTTTGGTAACACTGATACCGTTTTTGTTCATGTCGTCGGCAATCCATTGGCGCAAGGGGTCATAACCCTCAGTCGTCGTATATTGGAGTGCTTTTTGTCCGTTTTCGCGCAAGACTTTTTCACAAGCAGCGAGGGTTTCTTCCAGAGGGAAGAGTTCTCCGGCGGGGAAGCCGCCACCAAACGAAATAACGTCCGGTTGATTTGTAACTTTCAATAGCTCCCGAATGAAAGAACTTTTCATTCTCTCAGTCCGGTTTGCAAAACGAAGCTCCCATGGTGTTGACATATTAAATACTCTCCTTTTTCTGTTTCAAACTTTATTTCATATATCGACTGACAATTGTTGCCGCTCCGGGCAGAGCAACGCGATCGCCCTGGGTGAGATCCGCGGGTGCGTTTTGTTTCCAGTCCGGTGCGTTTTGGAAAATGAAAATCTTAGTGCCTTCAACTGCGGTTTTCTTATCAACGAAAGCCTGTCCGGTCAGATAACCGTTGCTGTCGATTGCGCAGCTGGTAACCTTACCGACCATGCGACCTTTGATATCGACAACCGGGTCGCCGGGATGTGCCATGCGAACCGCTTTTTCGTCGAAGGTGAAGCGAGCCACAATTCCTTTACGTTTGGCTTCGCGTTTAACAAAAACTTCACGGCCGATGAACCAGGCGGAATTGAGTTTGAGGAAGGGCAAGAATCCGGCTTCGCCAATCGTCAGGTTCATCTCGCCGCCCATTTCGTGACCGTAGAGCGGCAAGCCTGCTTCGGTGCGCAAGCTGTCGCGGGCGCCAAGTCCAACGGGCAGCATGCCCATCGGTGTTCCGGCTTCCATGATCGCATTCCAGAAGTGAACGGCATTATCGGGGTGAACAAAAAGCTCAAAAGCCATCTTTTCGCCGGTGTATCCGGTTCGGGAAACAATCACCGGTACGTCTGCAACGACGGCTTCGCAAAGTTGATTGCGGTTCAGGCGACGAATCTTGCGTTCTTCTGCCGGGCTGGCCAGTGCACAAAGGATATCGCGGCTGAGCGGACCCTGTAAGGCGATATCGACGAGCATGTCTTTGCCGGCTTTGGGGTCTTTCAAGTTGCGCAAAATAACATTGCGTCCAAAAGCGGTTACCCAAGGGCGTTCGCGGTCAACCAAAACGGTTCCGTCTTTGACTGCATTGAGCCAGGCCCAATCTTTGGCTTCGTTGGCGGCATTGACTACCAAGAGATATTTTTCGCGGTCGAGGCGATAGACAATCAGGTCGTCAATGACGTTCGCATCAGGATCCATAAAGTGGGTATAGACAGATTCGCCGATGTTGCGGAAGAGGATGTCATTGCCACAAACCGATTCGAGGAAGACGGCTGCATCGGGTCCTTCGGCCATAAAGGCACCCATATGAGTTACGTCAAAGAGGCCGGCTGCCTGGCGGGTTGCCAAATGCTCTTGCAAAACGGAGCTGTACCAAAGCGGCATTTCCCATCCGGCGAAGGGCATCATCTTTGCTCCTAAGGCGACGTGGGTTTCATAGAGCGGTGTGCGTTTCAACTCTTGGTTTTCGGGTTCTTCCCACTTAAATTCAGGATGAACCTTGCAGGGACCGGGATCTTGTGGCATGCCGACAAAGTAAGGTTTGCATAAGTCGATTGGGTCACCGTCCGGTTTATCCCAAACCGGGTCAGCCTTATTAATCGAGATGGGACCCGGAATTCTTTGGGTCAAGTCATCGTCATAGAAAATAAAACCGGTAGAAAGACCAAGAATCCATAAACCAGCCAAACCAACTTTGTCAGACGGAACGGTCAAAACATAACGATGGGGGGCTTTGCAGGTCAAAACACCTTCAATATCACCGGAAGTGGTGTGCATCATCGTGCATTGGCTTTCGCCGGGTTTGAGGGCTTCAACATCACTGGTCATCGTGAAGTTTACGAAAGCGCGCACGGTTTCGCCGGTCATTTCAATCGCACCGTATGCTGTGCTGTAGCGTTCTTCGGTGTAGAAATAATGCGGAGCGCCGTGCTTCTGTTCAATTTCGTCCATTGAGGGTTTTGAATCTGCCATAGCACGAACTTCGGCATTGATATCCATCAGGGTTTGGAAATCAAGTTTGGCGCGGGTAATATTACCGGTACGACCAATCATGTAGTAGGGGGTAACCGATTTGAAGAGGCGGTCAATCAGCTGAGCAATCTTGCGGAAATCGTCTTCTTTGAAGCCGCGTTGGGTCAGCCAGGTTGCACCCATGCGCAAACCGCTGGAGCGTAAGGCGGATTTGTCGCCCGGGATGGTGTTGCGATTAACCACAATACCAGCCAGGTCGAGAATCCGGGCTCCTAAATCACCATTCAGCGGAACGCCATCGGGGCTTTTGTAGGATTTACAATCAATCAAAAGCATATGACTGTCAGTGCCTTGATAGGGCACATTCACGCCCAATTCTTTGAAAGCATCAGAGAAAGCCTTGGCGTTTTTCAAAGTTTGCTCTTGCAGCTCAACGAATTGATTGGTTGTGGCAAGCTTGAAAGCAGTTGTCATCGCGGCAATATTATTGACATGAGGGCCGCCCTGTTCACCGGGGAAGATGCCTTTGTCAATCTTTTCGCCTAACTCGCGGTCATGGCAGATAGCAACAGCACCACGAGGACCGCAAAGGGTTTTGTGGGTAGTGAAGGTAACCACATCAGCAATGCCGATTGGGGAAGCAACTTTCTTCGCGGCAACCAAGCCGGCAATGTGGGAAATATCCGCTAAAAGATAAGCACCAACTTCGTCAGCGATTTCGCGGAATTTTTTCCAATCAGGAATCCAAGGATAAGAAGTGTAACCGGCGATGATGATCTTCGGTTGGCATTCTTTGGCGATGCGGCGAATATCTTCGTAATCGAGTTTTTCAGTTACCGGGTCGACAGTGTAAGAATGAGCTTTGTAATGCAAACCGGAACGGGCAACGGGGGAACCATGCGTCAAGTGACCACCATGCAAGAGATCCATGCCTAAAATGGAATCGCCCGGTTTGATTAGAGCGGTAAAAACTGCTGTATTTGCCGGTGCACCGGAAAGCGGTTGAACGTTGACCCAGAGATCGTCGGGGATTAAATCGTTTGCAGCGAAAAGAATGGCAGCGCGTCGGCGAGCAAGAGCTTCGAGCATGTCAACATATTCGACGCCTTTATAATAGCGTCCGTCACTGTGACGGCGATAGCGACCCAGTTGATAGGCGTAGTCCATAATTTGGTCTTCGTCTTGATATCTGGTTTCAGGGCGGGGATAACCTTCAGCATAAATATTGGTGAAAGGGGAAGCCAGAAGGTCACGGACGGCTTTTGGTGCAATGCTCTCGCTGGCAATCATGATTAATCGGCGCGCCTGGCGTTCGGTTTCAAAATCGACCAGACTTTTGACGTTGGGGTCATAGTCTTCAACACGTTTTTCAAACAAATAATCGCTCATAGTTTCTTACCTCAATAGATTTTGTTCTCTCTGCTTGGATCGTGAGCTTGCGGCAGAGGAGTTGTTGTAAAATGTTTGGGAACAAGGCGAAATTTCGTTGATTAAGCAACGAAAACACAAGTCATCAACCGGAAGGTTGTTGAGGTGATTAAATGTAGTTGCTAAATTCGCCATTGAAGCAATTGTACCTTAATATGTCTTTTTTCTCTATGGCTT
>JAGOIM010000052.1 GCA_017995665.1 Anaerolineaceae bacterium
GCCTTTTCACCCGGTCAATCACAACCTGATCCAAACCAACCGGCGTGTTGCCGTAACCAAAAATGCCATGGTCAACGCGTTTGTGCAATGCCTCAATTACTGCCGGTGGGCTCAAAAAATCCGTGTCCGCAATCCACATAGGCAAAACATCTTTGGGATAACAGTTCCATTTGAGGCTCTCAGTTTGTTTTCTATCGATAAATTGATCAAAATTCATATCTCTCCTTTGTGACCCCTACATTCTAACCCTTTTTTTGTATTTTTGGCAGATTTCGACAGTAATTGACCGCCAGCAATTCTCATATCCTTAGTGAGCTGATCAATTACTCTGGCGGGTTAAAGGTGCACAAGATTTTCGCATCTGCATGGTCGTGGCACCTTTAACCTCGCCCTACATTTATATATACATTATATGATTCATGATGTTTTTGAAGATATTTATAGATTTTTTGGGCACGATTCGCAATTTTTTAAATTGATATTTGCTGTCTTGACACTTGACCCTTGTCACTATCACCTATCCCTCTTTTCTGGTATATTTACATCCTGAAATTCAACGAAAATGTGAGCCCATATGAACTTGCCCAACAACCTCCTCCTTACGAATTCCCCCGATTGGAAAGATTACTCTCTGCTGGATAGCGGTGACGGAAAAAGCCTTGAACGCTTTGGCAAATATCTTCTGATTCGTCCTCGTCCTCAGGCAGTTTGGCCACGCTCCTTAGCCTCCGGTGAATGGAGAAAAGCCAATGCGACCCTTATCGAGGAAAAGCAAGAATATGGCGGCAAATGGAATATCCTTAATCCAATGGATAAATCCTGGACGATTAATTACAAAGACCTCAAATTCCAATTGCAACTCGCATCTTCCCGACACGTCGGCATCTTCCCCGAACAAGCAAGCCATTGGGATTGGATGCGCAGCCAAATCGACGCCAGCAAAACGCCGCTACGTGTGCTAAATCTCTTCGGTTATACCGGCGCAACGACCGTCGCCGCTGCTGCCTCAGGTGCAGAAGTGACCCATGTCGATTCTTCTAAACACGCTGTTTCCTGGGCAAATCTAAACGTCAAACTCTCCGGATTAAAAGACAAACCGATTCGCTGGGTTGTCGAAGACACGCTCAAATTCATCAAACGTGAAGCCCGACGCGGTAACACCTACCATGGAATCGTGATGGATCCCCCGAAATTTGGCCGCGGTTCCAGCGGTGAAGTTTGGGATTTCTTCAAAAAAACTCCAGAGCTGATCGAGGCTTGCAAAGATATTTTGGCACCCGACGCCCGCTTTATCATCATGACAGCCTATGCCATCACAGCTTCTGCAGTGCTTACCCACCAGGCTGTCGAGCAAATCGTCGGCAATCGTGGCAAGCTTGAAAGTGGCGAATTGGTGACAAAAGAAGCGAGTGCAGGTCACATGATTTCTCATGCAATCTACACTCGCTGGTCTTCTAAATAAAACTCTGTAAGGAGGGGTTGAAACCCCTCTCTGAGCAGATGACGTTCTAATCTATTTCGGTTTTAGATGAGTATTGGGCCGGGTTACACCACTCGCTTCGCCTCGGGGGCTATAGAACCCAGCCGTACGCCAAAATTTTTTTCCTTTGCGAAATAATACTCCGACAATTCACCAAGACTGCCTATGCTTCTTCGTTTTTAACCTTAGTAATCTCAATCCGTTCGACGCGGTGGCCGTCCATTTCGGTAACAATAAAGGTGAAATCACCCCAATGGAATTTTTGTCCCACACAGGGTATTTCGCCTAATTGATTCATCACAAAACCGCTAACAGTCTGGTAGCCGGCTTTGTCTTCTTCTGGCAAAAAGTCGACGCCCAAGCGTTCTTTCAAAACGTCAATCGGCACCAAACCATCCATCATCAATGCGCCGTTATCCAACTCTTCGATTTCGAGGTCTTTGTCAAATTCATCTTGCGGGATGTCGCCAACAATCGATTCCAAAACATCATAGAGGGTGACCATTCCCTCAACCCCGCCAAATTCATCCATAACCATTGCTTGATGAACGCCGGTTGTTTGGAAATGCTCAAAAGCTTTAACTGCTTTCATATTGCCGGGTAAAAACATTGGCTTAATAAGATAATCCAATATATTGAAGTCTTCAGAATATACGTCGACCCCAACCAAATCTTTGGCGCGGATAATACCGACCGTGCGGTCAAGATCACCTTCTGCAACCGGCAGACGTGAATAATTGCTTTCCATCATTTCACGAATCATCACTTCGCGCCCGTCATTTAAATCAAGCCAATCCAAGTTAGTGTGCGGAGTCATAATTGCATCAACCCGCCTTTCACTAAAGCGAAAGACACCGTCTACCATCACTTCTTCGGCTTCATCAAAAACACCGGTTTGACGGCCTTCTTGAATGTAACCCTTCAACTCTTCTTCAGAAATAGAAGGTTCGCGGCTGACATCAATGTTAAAAACCTTGATACCAAAATTGGTCGAAGCACTCAATGTTTTAATGATGGGATTGAGCACGCGAGTCAGACCTTTGATGATGGGCGACAATCTGGATACTACATTTTCAGGCTGACTGACTGCAACCCGTTTGGGAATTAATTCACTTAAAACAATTGAGAAATAAGTGAGAATAACCGTCACTAAGACCAAAGCAAATGGTTCGGCAATAGGTGCCAGCCAGCTAATTTGCTTAAATACGGCAGCAACAGGTCCCGAAAGATTAGCACCACCGATACCACCGACAAAGGTATCGATTAAGGAAATCATAATTTGAACGGCGGAAAGATATTCGGAGTTTGGATCTTTAAGAAAATCCAAGGCTATTTTAGAGCCTTTATCACCGTCATCAGCCCTTTGTTGTAATCGGGTACGTTTTGAGGAAACCATCGCGATTTCATACATCGCGAATTGTGCGTTAACAGCATAAAGAATAAAAATTAGTACGATATTATATAGATATGAGTATTGGGGCATGTTAGTGTTTTTTTGTGTTAAAAGTTTTCTCCTGTTGAAATTCTACCAAATTTTTTAAAAAATGCATAAAAGGTTTTACAAATCTTCAAAACAGTTAACAACTAATCAACTCATTATCGAAAAAATCGGTCCGATTATGATACACAAATTCCACCCTGCCGCGATTGAAATCAAAGCGACTGATCCCACAATTGCAAAACTGGACCCATAAAGGGATATTGCGATTATCTGGCTCATCCGGTCGGATGTTCAAAATGACACGCACCAGGCTGTTGAAAAAACCACCATGAGTAACAATTCCCACCCTGTCAGTCTTATTGCCGTGTCGTTCCAATAGGGCGTCTAAAAGGCGTCTGGCTCGGTCGAGTGGTTCGTGGTCAGGCTCTTTGCCGCCCTTCCACCAGCCTGCTTCATCAATCTCCTGATCCAATTGAAGCCTGGGATGATTTATGTTCAACCAGGCAGGATTGACACCATATTCCAAACTGGTTTGAACCACATCACCAATCTTTTGGTCAAGATAAATCCCGCCAATTTCATGAGCATCTTTCAAACCAATCAAAGGCAAGCCGGTCGCTTCAGAAATCGCCGAACCGGTCTGAATGGCACGAATCATCAGACTGCAATAAAGCTGATTGATGTTTACTTCATGACGATCTTGCCCGACGGTCATTTTTCGTTCCTTTTTATGCATCGTGGAAGCGATAAAACGACCCAGCGTTTCAGCCTGAATCTTGCCCAGATCGGTCAGACCCGGGTCAGAAACACGCCCGGAATCATAATCTCCCCTTTCCCAGCTCACGTTATTAGTCGATTGCCCATGGCGAATAAGATAAAGTTGCATAGCTATACCGTTTATGGATTATACCCGATAGCCCACTGCTTCGTGGCCGTCTTAGCTTGCTCCCAACAATTCTCATTATAAAAAATTACATTGGTAGGGGCAGGTCCAAATCACGAATGCTCAATAATCGCCCATATAGTTTGACCTGCCCAAATTATGCGGACGCTTAATAAATTCCGAGATAGGTAAATAATTCTAACGATTGATACGGACAGTTCCATATTGAGAATTCCTGACCTGCTCATCCAATTTGATTTATATTAGAAAAACCAGACTTTCCCCTATTCACTCATCCGAATCCCTATTTTCTTCATAAATTCCCCAAACGAGATGATATACTTATCAACCGAATTTAATAGAAATGAACCATAAACTATGTTAGACAAACTTGAATCAATTCTCAATCACTACGCCGAACTGGAGCAACAGCTTACCGAAGTTGGGCAAGACTATCAACTCGCCGCAGAGCTTTCAAAAGAACGTTCTGACCTCGAGCCTATTGTTTCGCTTGCCAAAGAATATAAAGAAAACATCGATAAAACCACTGAGACACAGCAATTAATTGAAGCATCCGAAGGCGAAATGCTCGAAATGGCTAAAATGGAACTGGACGAATTGGTCAGCCGCAAAGCCGAACTGGAAGATTTGCTAAAATCCAAACTGGTTCCAAAAGACCCTCGCGACGAGAGAAACGTTATCGTCGAAATTCGTGCCGGCACCGGTGGCGATGAAGCCGGCCTTTTTGTCAGCGATTTGCTCCGAATGTACTTGAAGTATGCAGATATTCACAAATATAAAACTGAAATTATCTCCGCGAACGAAACCGGAATCGGCGGTTACAAAGAAGTTACCCTCGGCATCAAAGGCAAAGGCGCTTATTCGCGCTTTAAGTTTGAATCGGGTGTTCATCGCGTTCAACGCGTCCCCGAAACTGAATCGCAAGGGCGCATTCATACCTCAACGGTTACCGTCGCTGTTTTGGCAGAAGTGGATGATTTCGAAATTGACATCCCCGATTCTGATATCGAGATCGACGTCTATAAATCGGCCGGAGCCGGTGGCCAAAACGTTCAGAAAAACGCAACCGCTGTCCGCATCCATCACAAACCGACCGGTATCATCGTTGCCTGTCAGGACGAACGCTCACAATTGCAAAATAAAAACCGTGCCATGAGCGTCCTTAAAGCCCGTTTGTTCGACTTGGAACAAGAAAAACGCCAAAACGAACTGGACGCTACCCGCCGTTCCCAAATTGGCACCGGTGAACGTTCTGAAAAAATCCGCACATACAACTATCCCCAGTCGCGGGTTACCGACCATCGCATCAATGTTTCTTCCTACAACATTGCCGGAGTTATGGATGGGTACGAATTAGACAACTTCATCGACGAATTGCGCGCAACAGAAGAAGCCGAACGTCTGGCAAATTTTGAGAGCAATGGAAAATAAGTCTGAGCCCAGCATTGGCAGCAGGCTGAAAGAAACTAACCAACCCCATTACATTGCGCTGGCTTTGATGGCGCATGTTTTCCAAAAACCTAAAACCTGGCTGCTTGCTCATCCTGAAGAAAAGATGACCGGCAGCCAGCTCGATTTATTCAATAACTTGCTCGCTCGTTTAGAAGAAGGTGAGCCGTTACCCTATTTAACCGGAAAGCAAGAATTTTTCAGCTTTGAATTTGAAGTCAGCCCTGCCGTTCTTATCCCAAGGCCCGAAACAGAGCTCTTAGTAGAAAGCGCATTAGACTGGCTAAAAAATCATCCTTTGGCAAAGAGGGTGGTTGACATCGGCAGCGGTTCAGGAGCTATTGCCGTCAGTCTGCTCAAAAATTGTCCGGATTTACAAATGAGCGCAATTGATATTTCGACCGAAGCGCTGAAAGTCGCCCAAAAGAACGCCAAAATGCATCAGGTCGACGATCGAATCACATTTCTCAATGCTTCTTTGTTATCCGCTTTTGAAGGTGAAATCGATTTACTTTGTGCCAACTTGCCCTACATTCCGACCGATAAACTCGCGCAAGTCAACAGCCTGCCTTGGGAACCGCGGTTAGCGCTCGATGGCGGCGAAAGCGGTTTGGACTTGATTTCCGAATTGCTAACTCAAGCTCCGGCAAAAATGGCTCGCCCATCCCTGATTTTGCTCGAAACCGAAGATAGCCTGGGACCCGAAACCATCAATTTAGCCCGTCAAGCTTTTCCAAAAGCAGAAATCAAATTATTAAAAGATATTTTCGGCCGAGACCGCCTGGTCAGAATCGAGTTAAATTGACTGCAATCGAAACCCAAATTCTTTCAATAAATGATTCGCAAGCCATTCCTTTGGCGTTGAAAACGTTGGCGAATGATGAGCTGATTGTTTTCCCGACTGACACACTTTATGGCTTAGCCGGGCGGATTAAAGAGGTCAGCATCCGCAAGATTTTCCAAGCCAAAGAACGACCGGAAGAGAAATCCATACCGGTGCTCTTTGCTTCAGTTGAACAATTGGCTCAACTCACCGATGACATAAACCCCAAAGTGCTTGCGCTGATTAAAGCCTTTTTACCCGGTCCTCTGACATTAGTTTTGCCGAAAAAAGCAGGCTTACCACCCGCCTTAAGCAACAACAGCGGAGTCGCCCTCCGCATGCCCGACCATCCCTTTGCGCTGGACTTGTTGGCGCAAAGCGGACCCCTGGCAGTCACCAGTGCCAATATTTCAGGCTATGAAAACCTCAGCACAGCCCAAGAAGTCTATGCGCAGCTCACCGACCGGGTCAGCCTGATTTTAGACAGCGGCAGCCATCCGGGCGGCTTGGCTTCAACCATCATCAATTGTCAACAAGGCGAGCCGCAATTGCTCCGGCAGGGACCCTTGAGCATCGAAGAAATATTGAAAGTCTGGAGAAACGCATGAACACTTTGGCAAATTCCTCGATTAACTTTAGCGTTGACCCGCATAGCAAAACTTTTTCATTATTTTCCTCAACTTTCAACAACGCTAAACTTGAAAAGGCAACCTTTGACCTTGAACTTCTGACTGACAACGGCAAAGCGGAATTTTCATTCACTTCACAAGAACAAACAGAAAATTCAATTTCTCTGACCTATCATGACCGCTTCCAAAGTTTGGAACTGACCGTCGTTTTCAGTTTGTTGCCAGAGAAGGATTTCCTGTTTCAAAAAATGAGTTTGAAAAACCACGGAGACGAAACTGTCACAGTAAAACGCTTCTTTTTCTCCCGGCTGCAAGCAGGAAAGCTGCATTTTTCCGAAAACCAAGCCGTCCAAACCGCTTTTTACAGCAACGGTTGGCAAAGCTGGTCGCCTTCCGGAAGCTGGCAAGCCGGCCAAAAACAAATCCGCAGCCGCCTCAAACCTTTTGCCCATCCCATGATTTACAACCCCGGAACCCCGCTAAGCAAAGCTGAATCCGAGTTTTCTTCAGACATGTTCGCGGCAATCCTCGACCATCAAGCCCGCGTCGGATTAATCGTCGGCTTCCTCAGCCAAAAAGAGCAATTCGGCTCCATCGTCTCAACTCTTCATCCCGAACCCGATCTGCAAATTTGGGCAAATTGCGATGACCTTCAACTCCTGCCCGGAAAGCAGCTACAGAGCGACACCTCAGTTTGGCAATTTTTCGACACGCTAAACCCCGAACCATTCAAAGCCTATTTTGAAGCAGTTTCCGCTGAAAATCAGGTCAGCCAACGAATGAAAACCACTGTTGGTTGGTGCTCCTGGTATTATTATTTCCAAAAAATCAGTCCCGAAATCATTCGCACTAACCTCCGGGCTGTTCAAAAAACGCAAGATCAATTCCCGCTCGATGTTTTTCAAATTGACGATGGCTTTGAGCAAGATGTTGGCACTTGGGATAAATTTCAAAACAATTTTCCCGACGGCTTGAAACCTCTTTCTCAAGAAATTCAAAAAGCCGGTTATCAAGCTGGCGTTTGGTTGGCACCTTTCATCGTCCAACGCAATTCAGAACTGGTCAAAACCCATCCCGAATGGCTGCTCAAAACCAAAAAAGGCCAGCGCGCCAACAGTGGCTTTGTCTGGAACAATTTAGGCTATGCGCTTGACCTCACCATCCCCGAAGTTGAAGATTTCATCCGTCAAACCATTCGACGGGCTGTTTCGGACTGGGAATTCCCCTACCTCAAACTCGATTTTCTCTATGCCGCCGCTCTCGATTGCGACTATAGCAATCCGATTTTTACGCGTGCCCAGGTTTTGCGCAAAGGCTTGGAAATCATCCGCGACGAAGCCGGCGAAGAGGCAATTTTGCTCGGTTGTGGCGTTCCGATAGGGAGCGGAATCGGCATTTTTGACATGCTGCGCATCAGCGCTGACGTCAGCCCCGATTGGGCTCCCAAATTTTTAGGACTCAAGAGCATATTCCGCAATGAGCCGAATATGCCTTCAGCCAAAAATGCCATTCAAAACATCCTCAGCCGTTCAATTATGGAACCACATCTTTGGGTCAACGATCCGGATTGCTTGCTTGTCCGTGAAGATTCAAATCTGAGCCTCCCAGAAGTGCAATCCTTGGCAACTGCTATTAGCATCACCGGTGGTGCCGTGCTCATTTCGGACGATATGAGCAAACTTTCAGCCGACCGTCTAAAACTCGCTGCTTCGCTTTTACCGGTCTTGCCGGCTAAGCCACATGTTCGGGATTTGTTTAGTCAAAACATGCCATCCCAAATTTCCCAGGATTTGCAAAATGCGCAAGGGGACTGGAAACTGATTGCCCTCTTTAATTGGCAAGATCAAGCGGTCGATTTGAAATTAAGCCTCAAAGATTGGGGAATTGACGAGCAAGAAATGCTCATGCGCGAATTTTGGAGCAGTGAAATAGCGCGCTTCAACCAAAGTCACACTTTCAAGAACGTCGAAGCCCATGGTGTGCGCTTAGTCGCCTTGCGTCAGCTCCGCCCGCTCACTTATCTTGGCTCCGACCTCCACCTCGCCCAGGGCGTTGAGCTAAAACGCTGGCAGCTCACTGATTCAAGCCTGGAAATTGGACTGGATTTAGAGCGAAAGACAGAAGGTACTGTATACCTCTGGAGCGAAAAAGAACCGCGTTCTGTTGAACAAAATGGCGAAAACACTCATTGGCAGTGGAAGAACAATATTATCACACTGAAAGTGTCACTTGACCCAACATCAACCATCAGCATCAAATTTTAACAATTTGTAACAATGTTTTATCGTAGGTCGGACGGAGTGCCGGAACGAAGTGAACAGCGACCGCCTATTTTGCGGACTCCGACGTTTCATAACCCAAATTAACGTAGGTCGGAATGCACCTCTTTTGTGCACTCCGACGTTTCATAACC
>JAGOIM010000198.1 GCA_017995665.1 Anaerolineaceae bacterium
ATATCGAAGCCGTGCCAGAATCGCTGACAGGCGATTACCTTTCAGGCCGGAAGTTTGTTCCTTTACCCGAACATCTGCATGAGGGCAATGGCAAAATGCTAAAAATTAAAGGTGCCAGCGAAAACAACCTGAAAAATGTCAATGTTGACATTCCGCTTGGAAAGTTAATTTGCATAACCGGTGTTTCCGGATCGGGCAAATCGACGTTGATGGTTGATATTCTCTATAACGCTTTGGCACGCAAACTGATGAGAGCGCACACAACAGCCGGAAAATATAAAAAAATCGAAGGGATTGAAAACCTCGATAAAATCATTAACATCGACCAAAGCCCAATCGGTCGCACCCCGCGTTCGAATCCGGCAACCTATACCGGGCTCTTCGACAGCATTCGCGATCTCTTCACCGAGTTGCCCGAGTCAAAAATCCGCGGTTACAAAAAAGGGCGTTTCTCTTTCAATGTCAAAGGCGGCCGTTGCGAAGCCTGTATGGGCGAAGGGCAGCTGAAAATTGAAATGCAGTTTTTGGCGGATATCTACGTCCCTTGCGAAGTCTGCCATGGAAAACGGTATAACCATGAAACCCTCCAGGTGCGATTCAAAGATAAGAACATTGCCGACGTTTTGGATATGACCGTTGACAGCGCTTTGGAATATTTTGACGCTTTTCCTAAGCTCAAAAGACGCTTGGAAACCTTGCGCGATGTCGGTTTGGGCTATGTTCACCTCGGTCAACCCGCCCCCACGCTTTCGGGCGGCGAAGCCCAGCGCGTCAAACTGGCAAAAGAGCTTTCGCGCGTTGCAACCGGACGCACCTTATACGTTTTGGACGAACCCTCGGTTGGCTTGCATTCAGCTGATGTACATAAATTGATTGAAGTTTTGCAGGCTTTGGTTGAAAGCGGCAACACGGTCTTGATTATTGAACACAATATGGACATCATCAAAGTGTCCGACTGGATTATTGACCTTGGTCCTGAAGGCGGAAACAAAGGCGGTGAAATTATCGCTTGCGGCACGCCAAAAGAAATTTGCCAGGTTGAAAATAGCTATACCGGGCAGTATTTAAAGAAATATATTCACGAACATCACGGAGTTTAGGGGAGCGGGGAACGGGGAGCCGGGAGCAGGAATTAGTTTCCTTTTACCTGTTACCCGTTTCCTGTTTCCTCATCTTCGTTATACTGCTTTAAGAACTTTTTATCCTTTTCGGTCAGATTGGCTTTTTCCAGCAAATCGGGGCGCCATTTGAGCGTGCGAATCAGGGATTGCTGACGTTTCCATTTTAATTGCTCAGGCAAATTGCCGTTTTGCATCACTTCCGGCACGGACCAGTCACGAAAAACGGGTGGTTTCGTCCATTGAGGATATTCCAACAAACCATCCTGAGCGTGAGAATCGTCATCGGTAGCTTCTTTATCACCCAAAACACCGGGCTGGAGGCGTGCCAATGCATCAATCAGAATCAAAGCCGGCAATTCTCCGCCGGTCAGAACGTAATCGCCAATACTGATCACGCGCGTTACCAGATGCTGGCGAATTCGCTCATCAAAACCCTCATAACGACCGCAAAGCAAGCCGATGTGCTCCTCCTGGGCGAGTTCACGAGCCATCGCTTGATTAAAAACTTCACCCTGAGGCGAAAGCATAATCAGCGGGCAAGCAGGCGGACTGCCAAGCACCTCTTCGACCGCAGCGAAAACCGGCTCCGGCTTCATCACCATGCCACCGCCGCCGCCATAGGGCGTATCGTCAGTGGTGTGGTGCTTGTCGGTCGCCCAATCGCGAATATTATGGGTCTGCACCTCAATAAAACCGTTGGCAATCGCCCGTTTGAGAATGCTAACCTCGAGGTATGGTTCAAAGACTTCAGGAAAAAGGCTAAAAACGTCAAATTTCATGAGTAGATTTTAGACGATTCGCTTGATGAGAGCAAGGGATAGAGCAGGGGTCGCAAATTTTTACTTGAATTAAATGTAAGGCTAAAGGAAATTAATGTAGGGCGCGGTTGAAGGTGCCAGAAACATCATGATACGAAAACTTTGTGCACCTTCAACCCGCCGTTTCGAGCTTAAACTTAAAGGCTTGTACTAAACTAAAATGTGGGCAGACCGGAACGCAGGCGGATTGAAAATGGGACAACGCATAATGATATCAAGGTTAGAACATTTTCAATCACGCCCTACAATATTTTTATTTCTTTAATTTCACAAGTAATTATTGGCAAGGGATAGAGCAGAGGTCAGCTTTTTTTCCTTCAGAACTCAATTTCCCTCCGATAACCTTCGTGCAAACATAAAGGAGACCTGAAAAGGTCTCCTTTATTCGTTCTCAAATTGCTCAAATCCTAAATATTGGAGCTGGATTTGTTTTGGTGTGTGCTTTTCAGCTCGTCATCAGCCTTTTTCCCGGCTTTATTCAGCTCAGGTGGATCGGCTGGGGTCAGGGCTGGGTCGCTGGAGGGTTCTTTTGTGGCTGATTCGGGAAAGGGTTCAGCATTAGGGGTCGTACCCTTGGGGCCTGCCCATCCTTCCGATGCTTCAGCCGGGACACCTT
>JAGOIM010000199.1 GCA_017995665.1 Anaerolineaceae bacterium
CGCTTACGCCTTGCGGCAGAGCTCAACTGCGGCACGGTTGGATTAATGCAATTTTTCTCTACTCTTTATCGCTTTGAGGATTGGTCCAACACGCTTTATGGCGAGGATGGTTTCATTGCCACCTACAGCCGCATGTTTGGCGACCCTTGGGTAATTGCCCAGGAGCACGAGCCAATTTTCACGCCCGATGTTCTGCAGCCGGAATTGATTTTGCCCTTTGAGCCCGGAATTGTTTGGGCATACACGGTTGGTCCGCATGCCGCCTGGGGTGCTGCCGATGTGCGCGCTGCGCTCGACTTTTCGCCTCCAACTGCTGAATCGGGTTGCCATACGAACTGGAACTGGGTGACCGCGGCCGCTGCAGGTTTGGTCGTTCGCTCTGAAGAAGGCGTAGTTGTGGTCGACATGGACGGCGATGGTTACGAGCAAACCGGATGGAACATCATCTATTTGCATATTGCGACGACAAACCGCGTGCCGGTGGGAACCTGGCTGGAAGCCGGAGATAAAATCGGACATCCATCCTGCGAAGGTGGAAAATCGACCGGTACCCATTTGCACATTGCCCGTAAATACAACGGGGAATGGGTTCCTGCAGAAGGCCCGCTTGCTTTTGTGATGAGTGGTTGGAAAACCAAATCGGGCTCGGAGTTTTTGCAAGGCTGGTTGGTTAAGGGTGAAGAAGTCCGCCAGGCAAGTATTTATGGCATCGTCGCTTCGCATATCAGCCGCTAAACGAATTTTTCAGCTTGTGATATAGTTTAATAACCCCTCTGGATTTGGGTGAAGTATGAAATTTCGCAAACACAGAATCAAAATTTTCACGGTTTTGGCAATCATCGCAATCTTTTCCAGCAGCTGCGGCTCTGGGAGGAATTCGGGTTACATTGTGTCGTCTACGCCGACGGCTGTTCAAAGCGAAGAACCCCAGGCAACTTCAACACCAGCCTCAAAGCGTCCGGTTTACGAACCGGGAAGCCTGGTCGATTATATAGCTCAAAGCGGCGATAGTCTGTCCTCGCTTTCCTGGCGTTTTGGTTGCACGCCTCAGGAGATTTTGTGGGCAAACCCGCAAATCCCCGAAGACGTTACGACTTTGCCGCCCGGTTTCCCGATGAAAATGCCGATTTATTACAAAGAATTTTGGGGCACGGAATTTCAGATCATCCCCGATGCAGCTTTTGTTTATGGCCCTGATTTGATTGACTTTGATTTAAAAGCTTTTTTGCAATCGACCAACGGCTGGTTCAAAAATTACAGGGCGACCATCAATGGCAGAAACCTCGATGCGGCTGGTGTTTTGACTTATTATGGCGAAAACCTGAGCCTTAACCCTAAAATGCTCCTGGCACTGATCGAATTTCAAACCGGAGCTTTGACTAATCCGCAAAAGGATGAATCAAGCGAAGGCGCATTTTTAGGATTTGTGAATAATCATCGCGGACCGCATTTGCAGATTTCTTTTGTTGCCAATTTGCTAAACGAAGGCTTTTACAGCTATTTCAACATGGAAATGAGCAGCATCGATCATCAAAATGGCAGCATTGAAAACATTGACCCCTGGCAAAATTCCGCCACAGTTGCTTTGCAACATTATTTTTCCTTGCTTTACGATGGGGATGATTATGCCTTTGCAATTGGTCCGGATGGCTATGCCAAGACTTACCAAGAGCTTTTTGGCGATCCCTGGCGCCGAAATACGACCGTCTTACCCGGCAGCTTGCTCCAAACAGAATTAATTTTGCCCTTTGATGCCGGTTCGGTTTGGGCTTACACCGGCGGACCGCATGCTGTTTGGGGCGATCTGAAGCCCTATGCCGCCCTGGATTTTGCACCCCCTGCTGAAAGTCAGGGCTGTGTTCGCACTGAGCAATTTGCGGTTGCCGTAGCGGATGGCGTGGTTGTTCGCACGGATTCCGGTACTGTTTTGCTCGATTTGGACGGCGATGGTGATGAGCGCACCGGTTGGGTGATTTATTATTTGCATCTGGCGGAAGAAGGCCGGGTTAGAGTTGGCGCGGTACTGAAACAAGGTGATCCGGTTGGAAGGCCCTCTTGCGAAGGCGGAACGGCGACCGGTACCCATGTCCACATCGCTCGAAAATATAACGGGCAATGGATTCCGGCGGCTTCGAGCGTTTTGCCTTTTGTGATGAATGGCTGGATTCCGGTTGAAGGCAGCCGACCTTATGAAGGCTATTTGGTTAGGGGCAGCCAAACGGTTCGCGCCAGCACTTTATCTGACACGCTTAGCCACATTCCCTCGCAACGTTAGTTTTTGAAATATCGATTAAAGACTGAGCTGATGTCTGCACTTGGATTTGCGGACTGAAAGACGTTGAAGAAATCTGCTTTCGTGGCGATTTTCCCGTTATTCAAAGCCACATAATTATTCATGGCCGAGAAAAAGGCCGAATCACCCATCGCAATGCGCAATTCGTGTAAAAAGACTGCACCGTTCAGATAGACCGAATTTCGGTAAACCTCGTATGTCTTCGCGTCATAAATACTGTTGTTGACATAGCCCCCTTCACCATGCG
>JAGOIM010000200.1 GCA_017995665.1 Anaerolineaceae bacterium
CTATAACCTGAACCGGTTTGAAGCTGTCGGTGTTCAACTCGGGTGTCAGGATATATTCACCGGAACCGAGCCCGGAAAGATTAATTTGAGCGGTAATCAATCTAAAATTACGGGCGATTTGTTCATGGACAGAACGAGGAGCTCGCAATGTAACAGTCAGACTGGTATTGCTTTGGTTCATGATCAACAAATCGGGGTTTTGACCCAAAACCGTGATCGGAACTGATGTTGAGTAAGTAATAACCTCATTTGGGTCACTTGAAGTAACCGAAGAAACCCAAACGATAATTGCCAAAACCAGCGCCATCAGAAAAATCGGCAGAAGTTTTACTATTTTTTTGAGGAAGTTCATCATTCTGACTGATCCTCCTCGGTTTCATCGGTTTTCCTTTTTTTAAAGAGACCTAAGAAACCGTTTGTGTTTGTTTCTTGATCGACTGACATGATTGTGTGCATGCTGTTGAGCAAACGCTCACCATCCAAACGACGAATCAACTTGCCACGATGAGCAATGGAGATCGTTCCGGTTTCTTCAGAAACGACAATTGCCAGAGCGTCCGTGATTTCGCTAATGCCCAGGGCGGCTCTGTGGCGCAAACCAAGCGAGCGGTTGGCAGTGCTATTGAGCACACCACTGCTCGAGAGGGGCATAACACAGCTCGCCGCAACGATGCGATTATCGTTGATGATAACGGCCCCGTCATGCAAAGGTGTGTTGGGATAAAAAATTTGCAAAAGCAGTTGTGGCGTGATTTCAGCATTGAGCATCACCCCATTTTTGTAAAAGCGTTCCAAATTTTCACGTCGCCGGATGACAATCAGTGCTCCCTGGCGAAGTTCTGCAAGCTGGACAACAGCTTTGGTGATGGAATCGAGGGCTTCTTCCAATTCGAGATTCGCCTTCGAGCCACGCCGTGGACGCCAAAAGCGCAAATTGCCTATCGTGCCCATGCGTTCCAGCCCACGCCTGATTTCCGGCGCAAAAATGACCGGGACGGCGACAATCAGAGCTGGGGAAATGAGTTGAACCAGCCAGGTAAAAGCCGGCAGATTGACCAGGGAAGTTAAAAGAAAGACCAAAAGGACAATCAAAAGCACACCGCGCAAGAGGACATGCGCCTCGGTATCGCGGAGAAGATAGAGCAAAAGGCTGAAAAAAATCGTAACCAAGAGAATATCAAGCAAACTGGACCAGGTGAACCGCTCCAGGATAAAGAGGATGTTGTGCCAAAACTCTTGCATGATTTATTTTACCTGCCTTTTAAAGCCTTTAAAGTATACCCTCAATCAGACGACTTGGTTGAAAATTTATAAGTTTTTAAGGCAGTTTGCAGTTGAAAATTCCCGGTGCCTGGACTTGCCTCAGTTTTCCTGTCAACTACCAGCGGCCCAATCTTTGGCGCCGTTGAGGAAGGTTTTGCCGGGGAGGGGTTTTTTGCCGTCAGCCTGGACATGGTCTAAGACCAAAATGCCTTCGCCGCAACAAATTGCCGGCAAGCCGTCAACTATCAGCCGCGATTCCTGTTCGCAATTTTCGGCTTCGCCGAGATGAGCCGAAAGGATCTTCAAACGCTTTCCATTCCATGGATAAACTGCCCCGGGCCAGGGATTATATGCATTGATTTTGTTCAATAGCAGCCGGGCGGGCAGATTGAAGTCGAGCAAGCCGTCTTCTTTGCTCAACTTCGGGGCGTAAGTTGCAATTTCTTCATCTTGCGGCAAGGGAACAATTCGCCCTGCCAAATAATCGGGCAGGATCTCGACCAGGGTTTTGGCACCCTGAATAGCCAATTTATCAGAAAGTTCGCCCGCGGTCATGCCGGGCTTAATCGGCATTTGAGCTTGGGCGAGGATATCCCCGGTGTCCAGCCCCTCATTCATCAGCATAATCGTGACTCCGCTTTGTTGGTCGCCGTTTGCTATCGCTGCCTGAATTGGGGATGCGCCGCGCCAGGCGGGCAAAAGCGAAGCATGCACGTTTAAACAGCCAAACTTGGGCATGTCCAAAACAGCTTTCGGCAAAATTTGACCAAAAGCCGCCACGACGATCAGCTCGGGTTCCCATTCCGCCAGGCGGGCAATCGATTCGGCTTTCTTCATCGATTTCGGTTGAAAAGTCGGCAAGCCTAATTCATCCGCCAGCTTCTTGACCTCACAAGGCTGCTCTTTTCGCCCTCGTCCGGCAGGGCGATCGGGTTGCGTGATAACGCCGACCAGATTATAAAGGCTGGCTAAGTGGCTCAGTGTTGGTAGGGCAAAATCGGGCGAACCCATGAAGACGATTCGAGTGCTTTTCATGCGCAAATTTTATCACAGCGGGCATATCGGTGCAGGCAGCTAACGGGGCGATGAATTTGCAGTGAAACCAGCATATAATCAAGTAAGTTGAGAGTGATTGAAAGGTTTTGAGAGCAGGGGCGGACTATGCTTAGGCTAAGTCGCTCACCTTAGGGCTTGCGATGCAGTATCTTCCAATCAAAAAGGAGAGATTTAGAATGAACCAAGAAGAAAATATACAAGAATTAAATAA
>JAGOIM010000201.1 GCA_017995665.1 Anaerolineaceae bacterium
AAGTACCCGATTTGCGTTGGATTCAAAGCAGTTGGGCCGGCATAGAAACTTTTTTGGATGACCCAATTTTGCAACAAAAAAATATCCAACTGACCAGTTCAAGCGGTGCGATGGTCAGTCAATTGGGTGAATTTGCAATCATGATGCTGATGATGCTCGGGCACAAAATGCCGGCGATGATTAAAGCCCAACAGGAAAAACGTTGGGTTGAAGACAAGTTCGTCAGCCTGCAACCGCGTGAATTGCGCGGCAGCACGGTTGGCATTGTTGGTTATGGCTCAATCGGACGCGAAATCGCACGTCATCTTCATCAATACGGTGCAACCGTTTTGGCAACCAAACGCGACATTATGCATCCGGAAGATAAAGGCTATGTTCCCGAAGGCTTTGGCGACCCTCATGGGGATTATTTCGAGCGTCTTTATCCAATCGAGGGCTTGGAAGGCATGGTCAAAGATTGTGATTTTGTCGTTGTCACCATGCCCGCCACGAAAGACACCAAGCACATCTTCACTGAAAAAATCTTCAACGCGATGAAGCCCGGGGCTTTGTTCGTCAATATTTCTCGAGGTTCTCTGGTTGATGAAAACGCTTTGCTCAATGCTCTCAACAGCGGACACTTGGGCGGAGCTGCACTGGATGTCTTTTCGGAAGAACCCCTTCCCGCTGAAAGCCCGCTTTGGAGCAATCCAAAAATCATCATTACCCCCCATTTGGCCGGCTATTCGCCAAACATGATGAATCAGGTCATCGCACTCTTTATCGAAAACCTGAAGCGCTATGTTAATCAGGAAGAGCTCTATAATCTGATTAACCTACAAAAAGGATATTAGCCTGAATGGACCTCTTTGATCACTCTCTCAACGAGCAGTTGAACGCCCAGGCACCCCTGGCTGCCCGTATGCGCCCCCAAAGCTTGAATGATATCGTCGGGCAAGAGCACATCATTGGCAAAGGCAGCCTTTTGCGCCGTGCCATTGAAGCCGATCGACTCTTCAGCTCGATTATCCTTTACGGTCCTCCGGGAACCGGCAAAACGACGATTGCGCGGGTAATTGCTAACAGCACCAACGCTCATTTTGTCTCTTTGAGTGCGGTTTTGGCTGGTGTTGCCGATTTACGGGAAGTGATTAAAGAAGCCACCGAAAGAAGAAAATACGAACAGCTGCGCACAATTTTGTTTATCGACGAAATACATCGCTGGAACAAAGCCCAACAGGACGCCCTCTTGCCGCAAGTTGAAAACGGTTTGGTCACCCTGATTGGTGCCACAACCCAAAACCCCTATTTCGATGTCATCAAAGCTTTGGTCAGTCGTTCACGCATTTTTGAACTGAAACCCCTCAGCCCTGAAAATATTTATCAGCTCTTAAGTCGGGCAATCAAGGACGAATTGAGTGGTTTTGGACTGCGAACGGTAGAAGCAGATGAAGACGCCCTTCGTCATTTGGCAGAAATCTCCGGCGGAGATGCCCGGAATGCGCTCAACGCCTTGGAATTAGCGGTCGAGACTACCCCTGCCGAGAAGGGCATCATCCATATTACTCTCGAAGTCGCCCAGGAATCAATTCAACGCCGGGCAGTTTTGTATGACAAAACAGACGATCAGCACTACGACACAATTTCCGCTTTTATCAAATCGGTAAGAGGGAGCGATCCGGATGCCGCGCTGTATTGGATGACCAAAATGCTGATGGCCGGTGAAGACCCGCGTTTCGTTTTGCGCCGTTTGATTGTCTTGGCGAGTGAGGATATCGGCTTGGCAGACCCGAACGCTATGGTTGTGGTCAATGCTGCCGCCCAAAACTTTGATGCTATCGGCATGCCCGAAGGTTGGTATCCGATTGCCGAGGCAACCATCTATCTGGCAACCGCCCCGAAATCGAATTCGGTCGGCGCTTTTTGGGAAGTGCAAGAAGAAATCCGCAAAAACGGTGCCGGTGGCGTGCCGATTCATCTGATGGATGCCAATCGCGACGGGCAGGGTTTTGGTCATGGCGAAGGCTATCAATATCCGCATAATTTTGAAGGGCATTGGGTTGAACAGCAATACCTCCCCGATGGCTTGGAAGGTCGCCAGTTCTATCACCCCTCTGACCAGGGCGCTGAGAAAGAAATAACTAAGCGCCAAGGGAATAGAGCCAAGAGGAAACGGGAAACAGGAAAGCAGGAAATAGGAAACAGAAAATAGCTAACGGGGAAAAACCAATAAAACTCCCATCAGAATAATAATCCGTACGGACGGGGCTTGACTCCGTCCGAGAGCGCTCTTCCAATCAAAACGCTGGCAGGCAAAGGCTACTCCAGGCAGGAAGGCTCATCCGATCAATTATGCAAGCGGACAGACACTAGGCACTGTCCGTACAAATTGGCTTTAATTTCTCCGGTAACGCTCATCTAATTACAGCAACCTTCCGTACGGACGGGGCTTGACTCCGTCCGAGAGCGCTATTCCAATCAAAACGTTGGCGGACAAACACACACCACTCGCTTCGCATCGGGT
>JAGOIM010000053.1 GCA_017995665.1 Anaerolineaceae bacterium
ACAACATCTTGTCCATCAAAGGCGAAGTTGCCGATGAAAGTGGTGATGAAAACCAAGGAAAGTATCATATCCGTGAACGCTACTACGGCAATTTCCAACGCAGCATTTCAATGCCGGGCGTAGTTGATGCAGACAAGATTACTGCAGAAACTGAAAATGGTACTCTGGTAGTTCATCTGCCCAAGAAACCCGAAACACAACCAAAGAAAATTAGCGTCAACGCCAAATAGGCTGCTGACAACAATAACTAAATAATCACTTCTCCCTTGTAAAACACCTCAATTTCGATTGGGGTGTTTTCGGTTTAAGCAAATCCGTTCATTCTCCCGGGCTTTTAGCTATAATAAGGCAAAGCCCAAGCCGAGGAGTCAAAAAATTATGCAAGAGTATCATCAAATTGTCAGTGCGATGATTAAATCGAAGGACGAAAACTAATTGAACGAGCTAACAACCTCTGTCCCTGATCTCGTCTTTGCAGGACGTTTGCGCAAGGAATACCTACTTCCGGTTGACTCACAACCTTATTTAGGCTACGTTGGAGGCAATTTGGCTTATGCGGCTGCTTCCGCTTTGATGTGGAATGCGAAACCGGGCATGCTGGCAAGGCTTGACCAAACGTTTCCCTCTGACTGGGTGGAAGATTTTGAATTGGCGGGTGCGGATATATCAGGGCTTCGTCGCACATCGGAACCGATTGATGACCGTTTTTTTGTAGCCTATGACCAGAAATTTGGAGCGCATTATGACAATCCAATCTCTTGGTTTGCCGATAAACAACTTCCATTTCCTCAGGAATTGCTCAGTTACAAGCCCAATATCCCTATGTATTGCAGCAAAACGGATTACCGCCCCGATAGTCTGCGGGTAACTGACCTTCCTCAGCATTATCTGGAGGCTTCAGCTGCCCATATTTGCCCGATAGACTTCATCTCACATAAAATATTGCCCTCACTTTTCAAAGCCGGAATGATGCTCACACTTACCATGCGCGCTTGTAATTGCTATATGGACCCCATCTTTTGGGAAGAAATCCGTGCTTTGATTTCGGATGTAACCGCTTTTATGATGACCGATGTCCAGGCGCTAAAGCTTTTTCAGGGAAGAAGCGTGGATTTATGGGAAATTGCCCGTATTTTGGGATCTTATGGTCCCGAATATATCATCATCAATGCCAAAGACGGCACTGTTAAAATTTGGTCGCGGCTCAAAAACCAGGCTTGGATTATCCCTTCCTATTCCAGTAAAGCAAGTGATCCGACTGGCATGCTGGATGCTTTTGATGCTGGCTTTTTGGCAAGTTATCGCAACAATTATGACGTCGTTGATGCGGCATTGCATGGCATGGTGAGTGCCTCTTTTTGTTCTGAAGGAAGCGGTCCGCGCTTTTTGTTGAATTGTCTGCCTGGGCTTACGGAAGCCCGACTGGAGGTACTGGCACAAGGGGTAATGGAGGGGTAGGGCTTGGCAAGGGAGTCGCGCTAGGCAAAGGGGCTTGCTGACCGGGCAGGAGTTGAATTTCATAAAGCCATGGCCATTTTTTTCCGGTTACGAAGAGGCGACCGCTCTCTTCGTCGTAGGCTATACCATTTAGCACCTCACCGAGGTTCTCCATGTTCACTGCTGGTTTGAGCTTAGCCAGGTTCAAAATGGTATCTACAATTCCCGTTTCGGGGTCGATAATGGCAATTTGGTCCGAAAGGTAAATATTGGCAAAAATCTTTCCATCCACCATTTCTAATTCGTTCAAATTTTGAATCGGTTGCCCATCGCGGGTAACGTGAACTTCTTTGGCGACAAAACCGCTCTGTGGATCAAGCCAGCTCAACTTGTTACTGCCATCCGACATAATCAGCGCAGAACCATCCGTGGTCAAGCCCCAACCCTCGGTGCTGTAGGAGAATTGACCAATGTTTTCAAAAGTTTCGCTGTTATAAATGAAGGCGGTACCTTCTTTCCAGGTCAGCAGATAGAGCAAATCGTCCAGCTCAATCAAACCTTCGGCAAAATATTGTGGGTCAAGAGCACTTTCTTGCAAAACTTTCCCGCTTTCAAGCTCAAGCTTGCGCAAATTGCTTTGTCCGTAAAGACCGCAACTTTCGAAAAGAAAACCATCCCGGTAGATTAAACCCTGCGTATAGCAGTTCGTATCATGCGGATAGCGCTTGATAACCTCCACATCGCCAAAATCACCCAGCTTAAGTTCGCTCAAATTAAGTTTTGAAGTCCCTGCCTGAGGGGTTTGCTTCGGTTTCAATTGATTAAACATCAACCAACCCATCGCCAGAGCAAAAACAAGCCCTGTCACAATGAGATTCGTTTTGTTTGTTTTGTTTGAAGTTTCCTTTTCTTCCATACTGCCCTCATTTTAATCGATTCTAAACTTTCCATTTCGATGGGTGCGTCCTTAGCAGCTTTTTCTTTTCCAAAGTGATAGAATGAAAGAAAAATAATCGACCGGAGGAATTATGACAGACGTACTTGAGCGCTTTTTGCGCTATGTAAAAATTGACACCCAATCAGACCCGAAATCTGAAACTTATCCCAGCACAATGAAACAATTTGACCTAGCCCGTATTTTGGAAGCTGAATTGCGTGAGCTTGGTCTCGAAGATGTGAAACTGGACAACTACGGCTACGTTACCGCTACATTGCCCGCCAACACGGACAAAAAAACTCCGGTGATTGGCTTCATCGCCCATATGGATACCAGCCCGGCGGCTTCGGGAAAAGATGTTAAACCAAGAATCATTGAAAACTATGACGGCAAGGATATTATCCTCAACGCGGAATTGAACACAATCCTCAGCCCGGCTGAATTTCCCGACCTGAGCAATCACATTGGGCAGAGTTTGGTCGTTACCGATGGAACAACCTTGCTTGGTGCGGATGATAAAGCCGGTTTGGCTGCCATTATGAGCACAATGGCTTACCTCAAAGCCCATCCCGAAATTCCGCATGGAAAAATTCGCGTCGGCTTTACTCCTGATGAAGAAGTTGGCGCTGGTGTAGATCACTTTGACGTTCCGGGCTTTGGCTGTGATTTCGCCTTCACCGTCGACGGTGGCACGGTTGGTGAGCTGGCTTACGAAAACTTTAACGCTGCTGGGGTTGAAATCACAATCCATGGCAAAAGCGTTCACCCGGGTGATGCCAAAAACAAGCTAATCAATGCTCTTCAGGTTGCAATCGATTTCCATAACCTCTTACCGCCTTTCGATCGCCCCGAACATACCGAAAACCGTGAAGGTTTCTTCCATATTGTTGGCTTGAACGGCGAGGCAGATGGCGCAAGCCTGGAATATATCATCCGCGACCATGACCGCAAATTATTTGAAGAGAAAAAAGAATTGATGCAAAAAGCCGCCGAGTTTATCAATTTGCGCTACGGTCAAAAAGTGCTTGAGATTAAAATCAAAGACCAATACTACAACATGTACGAAAAGGTAGCACCCCATCCAGAAATTTTGGACCTGGCACGCAAAGCTTACCGAGCTGTGGGCGAAGAGCCGGTTGAGGTACCTGTGCGTGGTGGGACGGACGGAAGCCGCCTGTCATTTATGGGTTTGCCTACTCCCAACCTTTTCACCGGTGGTTATAACTATCACGGACGTTTTGAATATCTTTGTATCGAAGAGCTGAAATTGGCACAGCAAATGTTGGTCGAAATTGCCCGTTTGGCAACTGAAAATTAAATAAACTTCTTAAAAGCAAAAGGAGAGCAATTTCGCTCTCCTTGTCATTTAACTCAGACTAAATTAGCCACAGCAGCCAGATTCACAACCGGGACCGCAATCTTCAGGATCACAGCCGGAGCAACCGCCTGCACTGTGCAGGTGTCCGTGAGCAATTTCTTCTTCCGTCGCGGGGCGAATGGAAAGAATCGTAACCTGGAAGTCAAGATCTTTGCCGGCCATCGGGTGGTTCAGGTCGAGTTCAACCGATTCATCGCTAACTGCGGTGGCAACAGCCGAAAAGACATTGCCGGAAGCATCGCGCAAATTCATCGGTTCACCCAAGCGGATTTCAAAATTCTGTGGGAAAGACTCGCGGTTGACGTTCAAGACCAAAGCGGGGTCAAACTCGCCATAAGCATCTTTTGCAGCAACCAAGACTTGCTTGCGCTCGCCTTCTTGCATTCCCAGAAGGCCCTGTTCTAAACCGGGGATGATATTGCCATGCCCGTGCAAATATTCTAACAAATTAGATTCAACTTCCTCGCCGTCAACGTTGAGGTTGTAAGCAAACTGTGCAACAGTATCGTTTTGAATAGTGTCCATATTTCTCCATACACTTTATAGTAGGCTGAGATTATAACAGAAGGCAAACTTAATTTCTCGCCTTTTGGTGCAGAAGCATTAATTCTAATAAAGAATAGACGGAAAAGGCAGGCAGGAGACGGGAAAAATTCTCAATTTTGGACTGGTTGCTGTCAACTCTTTACTGCTTGTTGGATACTTGCCAGCTGCCAACTGCATACTGAAAACTGAATGCGGTTATTTTTCTCCTGCAAATCAGCTTCCAATTTCCCGTTGACTATCAATAAATCCCGTGATATTATTTCTACTTTGATGCCCCCATCGTCTAGTGGCCCAGGACGTGGCCCTCTCAAGGCCAAAACCGGGATTCGAATTCCCGTGGGGGCACTTTTTTATTGCAACTTTTATTTGTTTTCGGGTTATATCTCTTGATGCATTATGGACACAGCTAAAGAAAACCAAAACCAGACTTTTGATTTAAAATACCCACGCTTCGTTTTCCGACGCAAGGTTTTGAATGGTCTCGTCAAGATTCTCTTACCCTTACTGAGCGAATTGAAGGTAAGCGGTTTGGAAAACATCCCCAGTGAAGGTCCTGTTATTTTAGCTGCTAATCACGTTTCAACTTTGGATCCCTTGTTGATGGCGGTTTATCCTAATCGCTCGGTTGAGCCAATTGGGGCTGGTGATATGCCCTTTAATGGGCTTGCCGGTAAACTGATGGATCTGTATGGCTTCCTTAAACTCAACCGTGGTGCGCTTGATCGTAAAGGAATGAATCAGGCTTTGGATGTGCTCAAACAAGACGGCGTTTTGGGGATTTTTCCCGAAGGCGGAACCTGGAGCCCCGGCCGAATGCGCGCCCAAATTGGAGTTTCCTGGCTGAGCTACAAAGGCAATGCTCCGGTTATTCCAATCGGTTTCAGTGGTTTTCAAGATGGCCTTACGCGCTTACTCACGTTTAAACACCCCACTCTTGAAATGAAAGTTGGCAAGCTGATTCCCGCTTTTAGTTCTGAAGATTCCTCTCTTTCAACCAGGGATGCTTACCAATCTTATGCCGATATGGTGATGGATCACATCCACGAATTAATTAATCCGAGTGAGTTTCTGCTCTATCCGGTTCGAACAGATTTTAAATTGCAGGTCTTGATTGGAAATGAAGGCTCTCAAATGGAAGAAGTTGAGTTAAAGGGAGCGAGTGCTCTGGCTGAAGCCTTTTTTACACCGGTAATCATGAGCACACTCCATAAAAACTTAAAAAAGCCAACTAAGGCGCTTTTGCCTAGCGATCAGGATCGGAACATTCCAACCATGCTTAAAGCAGTTGACGCAGTTTTCGAGGTTCTCTCTGAACATCCGGGCTATTTCACTTTTCGGATGGATCCCGAAGTAGGGCGACAAGTTGAAGTTGCCTTCCAGGAGTTAAAAAGCTTGCTCGAAAAAGCACAGCAGAATGGTCAAAGCCTAATTCTCAATGCCAGCGGCGATTATTTTTATAGCGACTCACGCGTTGAGCATAAAGAATATCAATACGTCATCAATCCCTAATTAGCCCGAGGCTTTGAGGTCTTTGACGTTAAATTGCAGCGTTTGCCTGCCGTTCCATTCATTAATTTCAATTGCATAGGCAAGGTCAACTGCCTTGGGCATGTTTTCCAGCCAATGACCTTGATTGAAAGCAATCGCATCAAATTGATTCGTCCCTGCAGCAATAACCATCTTTAGATGCCGACCATCGCTCACCGGACGGGCATTGACAAGCCGACAATTACGACTGCAAAAAACCGTATCGGGATTGCTGGTTCCGGTCGGTTCAAGGTTGGCAATGTCGCTCAAGATGCCGGGGATGTGCTCCGGTTTGAGCCTGGCAAGGTCGATTTCATAGTCAATTGAAAGTTCGGGCATCAGTTCCATTCCGGCCAGTTTTTCATTAGCAATCTGAATAATCCGCTCTCGGAAGGCTTCAAAGTTAGCAACTTCCAAGCCCAAGCCGGCCGCGGCAGCGTGTCCGCCATGATTGGTGAGCAAATCCTCACATTCATCCAAGGCTTCAACAATGTTGAATTCAGGAATCGAGCGGCAAGAAGCTTTTATCTTTCCATCTTCGATTCGGCCAATAATTGCCGGTTTGTAAAAAGCTTCGGCTACACGTCCGGCCGCCAAGCCAACCACACCTTCTTCATAATCTTCGGAAACCGAAATAATAATTGGGACGTTGGGATCTCCCTGATTAACATCGTGGATGACACTATCTTGAATATTGTGTGTAATCTCTTTCCGCTGACTGTTCAGATTGTCCAACTCTTGGGCAAGCTGTCCGGCATGGGCGAGGTCTTTGGTGGTCAGAAGTTCGAAAGCAGCGTAGGCAGAGTCCATCCGCCCGGCCGCATTCAGGCGGGGACCAATGGCAAAGCCAAGATGTCCGGAATTGAGTTTTTCCATTTTTATACCGGATGCCTGGATGAGAGAATACAAGCCCTGACGTTGCGTCTTGCGCATAAGATTCAAACCGGCTTTGACCATCGCCCGATTTTCGCCGTTGAGAGGTGCGACATCGACAACCGTCCCGATGCTGACCAAATCAAGCCATTGACGGGGATCAATTTCAGGCTTTGGATAGCTTTGCAGGTAAGCTTGAACGATTTTATAAGCAATTCCAACCCCGGCAAGCATTTTATAGGGATAAAAATCGCCTTCCTGGTGTGGGTCGATGACCGCATCTGCCTCAGGAACGTCTTTTCCGGGGAGGTGATGATCGCTGACAATCACTTTCATGCCCAATTGTTTAGCAAGCGCGACCTGCTCAATTGAACGAATGCCGCAATCGACAGTGATAATCAGGTCGATTCCTTCGGAATGGAGTTGTTCCATGGCTTCGTTGTTGAGCCCATAACCTTCATCAAAGCGATTGGGGATATAAGCGCGCGGCTTTGCCCCAAGTTTAGTGAGAAATTCATAAAGAACAGAGCTCGAAGTTACCCCGTCGGCGTCATAATCGCCGTAGATGGCAATCTTTTGCTGATTGCTAATCGCGTCATGGATTAAGGCAACCGCTTTTGGCATGTCTTTGAGGTTCAGAGGGTTTGTGTCAGTCGGGGATTCGTCGCTAAGGTAAGCCCGGGCTTGTTCGGCGCTGACGATGCCACGATTAAAAAGCAATTGCCGCAAAAAAGGCGGATATTCATTCAATTCACGGCTGATGTGGGAAGGGATTAGCGGTGCAATCCGCCAACGTTTGGGGGTGGAGTTAGTGTTTGATTCGGTCATAGTTAGCTGTAATTGTAACCCATCCGTTTCCTTTTTCCCGATTCCCGCTCCCCGCTCCCCGTTTCCTGTGTATAATTTACACCTACACGAAACGAGGACCATGATTAAGACAAATGATTTAACCAAAATATTCAAAATTGGGAAAAAGGGACAAGACGAGCTGATAGCTGTCGATGCTTTGAGCCTCGAGGTTTACCGCGGTGAAGTTTTTGGCTTTTTGGGACCAAACGGTGCCGGCAAAACAACCACAGTGCGCATGTTAACCGGTCTGATTCGCCCGACTTCCGGCTCGGCTCATGTAGCGGGTTTTGAACTGGGCAAGGATGACACTCAAATTCGCAGGAATGTTGGCTTTTTGACTGAGTCTCCCGGAATGTACGAACGTCTGACCGCTGAAAAGAATCTTTCGATTTTTGCTGAGCTTTACGACGTTCCGGATGTAGAAGCTTCGGTCAACAAATATCTGAGCATGCTCGGGCTTTGGGAACGAAGGCATGACTCGGTGGGCAGTTTTTCAAAGGGAATGCGCCAAAAGTTGGCGGTTGCCCGGGCTTTGATTCACGAACCTAAAATTTTGTTTTTGGACGAACCCACCAGCGGACTTGACCCGGAAGCGGCCAAAACCGTTCGCGGTTTTATCGAAGAATTGAAATCCGAAGGACGGACGATCTTCATGACCACTCACAACCTTGACGAGGCGGAGAAGCTTTGCGACAGGGTTGGTATTTTTCAGGGCAAATTGCTCTCGCTGGACAGTCCGGCAAAATTGCGCGAAACTTTGTTTGGCAGGAAGGTTGTCTTCCATCTAAAAGAGATGAAGCAAAGCTTTGTTGACCAAATTGGTACTATTCCTGAACTGGGCAAGCTTGAAGTGGTTGATAACAAATTAATTATCTCAATGAAAAATCCCGAAGAAAGCAATCCGCTGATTATCAAAAAATTGGTTGAAGCCGGAGCGGAAGTGCAATTTGTCGGTGAAATTCGACACAGTTTAGAGCAGGTTTATTTGGAAATGGTCAACAACAGTCAAAGGGGGCAGGCATGAAACACGTGCTAACAATCATCCGTAAAGAATGGTCAGAAGTCTTCAAAAACCGCTGGGTCATTGCAACAATGACACTTGTGCCGCTGCTTTTCACGGCATTGCCTCTGGTGGTCTTGGCAACAACCGGCACCGGCTCCACAGGTGGGGCAGAAATGAGCGGTTTGCCGGGTGATCTCTCGGCAAGTTGTCCCGGAATGACCGCGGGGGAGTGCGTCCAGGTTTATGTTTTGAATCAGTTTATGCTTTTATTTATGATCATGCCGCTAATGATTCCGACCACCATTGCCGCTTATAGCATTGTGGGCGAAAAAACGACCCGAAGCCTTGAACCACTTTTGGCAACCCCGATTTCGAC
>JAGOIM010000054.1 GCA_017995665.1 Anaerolineaceae bacterium
CCGTGAGAAAAATTCAGACGGGCAACATCCAAGCCTGCATTGACCATTTCGGTGAGAACTGCCTCATCCGAGCTGGCGGGACCGAGCGTAGCAACAATTTTGGCAAAACGGGTCATAATTTACCTCTATTTCGTTTTGAGTACTTCTGCAATAACACCTAATGCCCAGTCGAGGTCAGCTTTTTCGATGACCAGGGGAGGGGCAAAACGAACAACGTGGTCGTGGGTTTCTTTGGCGAGGAGACCTTTTTCGCGAAGCATTTCGCAATAGCGACGAGCGCCACCGGCTTCGGGGAAGAGCTCAACACCGATCAAAAGACCGCGGCCGCGAACTTCTTTGACGATTGGGGTTTCGATTTTGCGCAATTCTGCCATGAAATATTCACCGAGTTCGGTCGCGCGTTGGTCGAGTTTTTCTTCTTCCAAAACTTCGAGGGCTGCCAAACCGATTGCGGCTGCCATGGGGCTGCCACCAAAGGTGGAACCATGCTCGCCGGGCTCGAAGAGACCGAGCAAGTCAGCACTGGCGAGGACGGCAGAGATGGGGTACATACCGCCTGAGAGGGCTTTGCCGATGGTGATCATGTCGGGTTTGACGTCTTCATAGTCGCAAGCGAACCATTTGCCAGTGCGGCAAAGGCCGGTTTGGATTTCGTCGGCGATAAAGAGAACGTTGTTTTCTTTGCAAGCTTCGGAAACACCTTTGAGGTAGCCATCGGGGGGAACAATCACGCCGTTTTCGCCCTGAATAGGCTCAAGCATAACAGCAGCGGTGTTGGGGGTAATGGCGGCTTTGAGGGCTTCTAAATCGCCGTAGGGGACAATTTTGAAACCGGGGGTGAAGGGGCCAAACATCTCGCGATAGAAATTTTCGGTGGAGAAGGAAACGATGGTGGTTGTGCGACCATGGAAGTTGCCTTCGGCGACGATGATTTCAGCTTCGTATTTGGGCAAGCCTTTTTTGACATAAGCCCATTTGCGGGCAAGTTTAATGGCTGATTCAACGGCTTCGGCACCACTGTTCATGGGCAGAATCATTTCGTAACCGGTCAGCTCGGAGAGTTTTTTGTAGAAGAGACCCAATTTATCATTGCGAAAAGCGCGGGAAGTCAGACCAATTTTTTGGGCTTGCTCGATGCTTGCCTGGACGATTTTGGGGTGGCAATGACCTTGGTTAACGGCGGAATAAGCGCTGAGACAATCGAGATAGCGTTTGCCATCAACGTCGGTTACCCATGCGCCTTTGCCATCGGTTAGGACGACGTCGAGCGGTTTGTAGTTGTGAGCGCCATATTTTTCTTCAATTGCGATGAAGTCTTGAGTATTCATGAATTATTTATCTCCTAGTAATGTGTAAAGAACAGCTTTTTGAGCGTGTAAGCGGTTGTGAGCTTCGGGGAAGAGGCGGGAATGAGGACCGTCTGCGACTTCGTCGGTAATTTCCTGGCCACGGTGAGCAGGGAGGCAATGAAGGACGATGGCGGCAGGGTCAGCTTCGGCGACCAATGCGGCATTGACCTGATATGGAGGGAAGACGGCTTCGCGTTTGGCAGTTTCTTCTTCCTGACCCATGGAGGTCCAGGTGTCGGTGTAGATGACCTGGGCATTCTTGACGGCTTCATGAGCATCGCGAAGGAAGGTCAGTTTGCTGCCGGTTGCCTGGGCGATTGGTTTGACGGTTTCGATAGCACTTTGGGGCATATCGTAGCCTTCGGGGTTGGCAATGGTGAAATTAGCGCCGAGTTTGGCGGCAATTTGCATCAGGGAAACGGCAACGTTGTTACCGTCGCCAACGTAGGTGATGTTGACGTCCTTGATTTGACCGAATTCCTCATAGACAGTCATGATGTCGGCAAGAGCCTGGCAGGGATGGCTGTAGTCGCTGAGACCGTTGATGACGGGGATGGTGGTCCATTTGGCAAGTTCGAGGACGTGTTCGTGTTCGAAAACGCGTGCCATGATGCCATGAACCATGCCGTCTAAGACGCGGGCGACGTCGGCGATAGATTCGCGTTTGCCCAAGCCGATTTCAGCGGGGGAAAGATAGAGCGCATCACCACCGAGGTGGCGCATACCCACATCAAAACTGACACGGGTGCGAAGGGAAGGTTTTTGGAAGATCATCGCCAAAACCTTGCCCTTTAGGACAGGCTCATTGCCACCAGCCTTGTATTCCTTTTTCAGCCTGACGGCGAGATCGAGGAGGTCGGTGATTTCTTCGGGGGTGTAGTCAATAATATCGAGAAAGTCTTTGTGCATTGTACCTAATATTCTCCTTTTTGGTTTTTGCTACAAGTAAATATCCCGCGCGAAAGCATTTAATTTCGAGCGAAATTGTTCCATGTTGATTTTACCAGAATGTGGCTGGAAATGGGAGCGGGAATCGGGGAACGGGGAGCCGAGAAACGAAAATTGTTATTCGTTATTCATTATACTGAATCGTGCCTTGCAAGGGGTTGGCGATTTTCTTGAGGATGGTGTTTTGCATTTCGGTCATGGCTTGCCATTCTTCTTTGTCGCCATGGTCGTAACCCACAAGATGGAGGATGCCGTGAACGAAAAGCATTTCTACTTCCGTCTGAATCGGATGTCCGCCGGTTTGGGCTTGTTGTTTGGCTTTTTGGAAAGAAATCATGATATCGCCGAGGTATTCTTCGCCGGTTTCGGGATCGGTATAGGCGTTTTCAAAAGAAAGCACATCTGTTACAGAGAACTCATTGCGCCAGCTAAGGTTAAATTGGCGAATAAGCGCATTGTTTGTAATCCGAAGCGTTGCTGATGAATTTTTGGGGAGCTTGAGTTGCTTGAGGCTTTCTTCCCAGGCGAGTGCCAGCCTATTTTGGTCGAGTTGTTTGGCATAGGAGTTAGGAACAATTAAAGTAAGCACGGTCGACCTCTTTTTATTTAGGGAAGTTGATTTTCTGGTTGCTCTGGCTTCGCAAGGCGTTTTGGCTCTTCAGGATATTTAATGCGCGGATGATAGGATTGCTTCAACGTGTTGAAGAAGGATTGTTTAATCGTTTGCAAGTCGCGAAGGGTCAAATCGGTGTCGTCGAGTTGGTTTGCATTTTGAACCGCATCGAAAACGTTGTTGATGACGGTTTTGATTTCGTCATCGGTTTTAGGTGCATTAGAACGGGCACTGGCTTCGGTGCCGTCGGCGAGCATAAGCAGAGCGGTTTCTTTGGAACGAGGGGAAGGCCCGGGGTAGGTAAAAGCTTCCACATCCACGTCATCCGGATTTTCAGTTGCTTTGAGGGCAAGATTGTACTGATAACGGGTGATATTTGTTCCGTGGTGTTCCTTGATGAAATCGATGATGCGCGAAGGCAGGCGATGTCTTTTAGCGAGGGCAACACCGTCGGTAACGTGGCGGATGATGGTTGCGGCGGTTGCGGTGGGATCGACATTGTCGTGAGAGTTTAAATCATCGCGAGATTGGTTTTCGATGAAGAAGGATGGGTTTTCAGATTTTCCGGCATCGTGATAAAGCGCACCAACGCGGACCAAAAGACGATCTGCGCCAATTTTTTCTGCAGCTTGTTCAGCCAGATTGGAGACCTGGAGGGAATGTTGGTAGGTTCCGGGTGCGCTGGTTAGAATCTGCTGAAGCAAGGGATGATCCGGCCTGGAAATATCCATTAACTGGAGCGCGGTTGGTTCGTCTAAGACCATCGAGAAAAAGTTTTGGAGAAGGAGGGCAAAGGTGCCAGACAAGAGTCCGTTGGCAACAGCGGCTGCGAGAAGGGTGAGCATTCCAATTAAGTCGGTATTACGGTCTCCAAATCGAAAAGTCAAAATTATCGCTGCTGAGAGCAGAGCGGCAATGCCACCGGTCAGGAAGAAAGCACTAACACGCCTTCCTTTGGATAAGACCAACATGCCGGCAAGGGTTGGAACCAAATAATAAATCCCGAGTTCTGCACTGCGTGGGTAACCAAAAACGGTGAGGCTAACAAGTATGAAAGTAGTAAAAAAGCCAAATTCAAAGTTGAAAACCAGTGAAATAGTCAAACCAAAAGCGACAACCGGGAAAAGATAGGGAATTATCGTTCTTCCCATGACCATGAACCTTCCGATAGCCAAAAATACTAAGAAGAAGAGAGCAACGAGAGAGAGCGATTTAATATCATTGTAAGACGCTTGTTTCCTGCGAGAGTAAAAGAAGAAAATCAAAACAGCTACCAGAGCTATCATCAAACCACTGCTAAGGAAAAGTTTGGTGCGATCGGTAGGCTCTCCTAAGCCGAAAATTGTCAGGGCTTCCAAATCGCCTTCGGAAACAATTTGACCGCGCCTAAGCAGGACTTCACCTGCCATTATTTGACGATTGATCGGCAGGACAGCCGAACGGGCTGCTTCACGAGCGGCTTCGGTTTGTTCTTCGCTATAAAGACTGGTCGGAACGATGAAGGGCGAAACAATCGAGACGATCAGCCTGGTTTGGTCATTTTTGAAGGCGAAATCGATAGTAGCAGGCAAGTTACTTCGAACAGTCCCCAATTGATTGTTGCGAATGCTTTCTCTAAGGACAATTTCTAAAACGCGAGTGCTTTCTGTGCGAATTGCTTGAAAATCTTGATCAGAAAGTTGAAGCAAATCTCCATATTCCTCATCGCTTAGTTGGAGTGAATCCAAAGATTTTAAATCTTGTATTTTCTGCTCATCGCTGGAAAAGTTATCCCCGCGAACAGTTGTTATGAAGTAGAAGCTGTTTTCGAGGTTTTCAAGCTGAGATCGAGCAATAGCAGGGTCGGGGGGTAAATAGACGGCTGGAGCAGCAGAAGCAGCGGCATCGCGGGCAGCTTCGGTGAAAGCGCGAGATTCGAAGCTGACAGAGTAAGGGGCTAAGATTTCTTGAGTTGAAACTTCTCCTACGTGCACTTTTTGAGTTTGTTCGTTGAGCAAGTCGGGGGCAACCAGCATCGCAAATGCCAGGATTAACGTAAGCGCAAGAAGGATGATTCGGCTAAGGTTTGCTGGAATAGATGAGGCAGGCTTTTTGCTTGGCTGAACAGACATTTTACTCTTTACTCAGCTCCTCTTTGACGATCCGGCTGGCTTCAGCGTTGGTAGCTCTGCCTTGCAATTTGGGTAGCAAGTTTTTGAGAACTTTGCCCATGTCTTTGACAGAGGTTGCGCTGGTTTCTGAAATTGTTTGCTGAACCAGATCGGTTAATTCTTCGGTGCTTAACTGAGCAGGCAAATAGGTTTTGAGGATGGCGATTTCTGCATCTGCTGCATCGATGAGCTCCTGGCGCTGTGCTTTTTCGGCATCGGCTTTGGCTTCGTTGCGGGTTTTGATTTCTTTTTGAACTGCTTGCAAGAAATCTTCTTCTGACAAGGGCTCACCTTTGTTTTTTTCGGCAAGCTGAATGGCAGATTTTAACATCCTAATAACCCATTTCTGGGTATCATTTTTAGCTTTCATCGCGTTAGCGAGGTCTTTTTGAAGTTGTTCGTGAAAATCCATGGGCTTATTATACCTGTTAGCAGGCTGGAATGGAAATTCTGTGCTACGAATCAGGGATCGATTGTAATGAGCTCTTTTAGTTGGTCAAATGTTTTTTGGCCAATGCCTTCGACGTTCATCAACTCTTCGAGATTGAGAAAATAGCCATTTTGCGTGCGATAGTCGATTATCGCGCTGGCTTTGACTTCTCCAATACCGGGGAGGCTTTCAAGCTCTTCCTGGCTGGCAGTGTTGATGTTTATCAAGCTGTTCATTTGAAGTCCGGAAGACCTTTGAGGAATTTCAATGCTGTCTTGGTGGTCGGTTTTTGGCGGGATGGTGATTCTTTGCCCGTCCCTCAGAATTGTTGCCAGGTTGATTAGATCTAGGCCCGCGTTTTCGCTTGCACCGGAAGCGGCTTCAATTGCCTCCTGAACGTTTGCGCCTTCCGGCAGGTGGTAAAGACCCGGTTGCACCACTTCGCCGGCAACGTGAACCTGAATCAGGTTGAGGGTGGCGGTCGGTTCGGGGGTTAGGTTAGGTGTGACGGTAACCAGCGCCAGGCTGTTTCCTTTTTGGGGAAGCTTGATAAATTGGAATAAACCAGTCAAAATAATACCGATGAGAATACCGGCTATAACGTGGGTCCATTTGATGTTTTTGATGAAATTATCTCCAAATCAAGCTGAAAATTGACGCCTGCCCTCAATCAAAGGACAGGCGTTTGTTTTATCTTCAGAGAGGCTTAATTCTCATCAAAGCTGAGGTAGAAACGTATTAGGGTTTCAATTCCACGCAACCAAGTTGAGTAACTTTGTTTTTCGTTGGGCGAGTGGATGGCATCATCGGGCAAACCGAAACCGGTCAGGATAGATTTGACACCCAACTCGCGTTGCATGACGGTTGCAACCGGAATTGAGCCGCCTTCGCGTTTGTAGGTGATTTCTTTATTCCAAACAGCTTTGAGCGCTTCGGCAAAATTTTGTGAACCGGGAGCGTTGTCTGCCAAGTAGGCCGGACCGGCACTGTGGAGGAAAACGGTGGTTTTGACGGTGTCGGGCGCAATGTCGAGGATGTATTTTTTTGCCAGTTCGTAAATTTCCATCGGGTCTTGATTTGGAACAAGACGGCAAGATATTTTGGCTTTGGCATAGGCCGGGACGATTGTCTTGGCACCTTCGCCAATGAAACCGGAATAGAAGCCGTTAACTTCACAAGTCGGGCGGGCACCCTGGCGTTCGAGGGATGTGTAGCCGGCTTCGCCGTAGAGTTTCGGAGAACCGGTGATGGCGAGGAAGGTTGCGTCGTCAGTTTTATTGCTTGCGATGCGGGCACGTTCTTCCTGGGTCAATTCGGGGATGCGGTCATAGAAACCGGGAATAGCAACCGAGCCATCCGGATTGTGCAGTTTGGCGATGATTTCAGAAAGGACAACAGCCGGGTTTGCAACCGTTCCACCCCAAAGTCCGGAGTGGAGATCAACGCGGGGACCGTCAATGCGAACTTCCAAATAAGTTAATCCGCGCAAACCGTAGACAATTGTGGGTTCTTCTTTGCCAACCATGCCGGCATCGGGATTGAGGATCATATCGCAGGCAAGCAGCTCGGTATGGTCACGAATGAAGGGTTCAAGATTAGGAGAACCAATTTCTTCTTCGCCTTCGAGCAGGAATTTGATGTTGATGGGCAGCTCATTGGTTTTTAGAACGCTTTCGAGTGACAAAATGCTCGCCATAACCTGACCCTTCATATCCGAAGCGCCACGGGCGTAAATGTTGTCGTTGCGAAGTTCCGGTTGGAAGGGGTCGCTAATCCATTCGTCAAGCGGGTCAACCGGTTGAACGTCGTAGTGTCCGTAAATCAGGAGGGTTTTAGCGTCGGCTTTGGGGGATTTCTTTTCAGCAAAAACAATCGGATGGCCGGGAGTGGGGATGATTTCAACGCGGTCGATACCGATTTTTTTGAGGTAATCGCTCAGGTAGTTGGCGGCATGCGCCATATCTTCTTTATTTTCGGGGTTGGTCGAAATGGATGGGATTCTGACTAAGTCCAGGTAGGCTCCGGTCAGGCTGTCTTGATTATCGTGGAAATATTTTAATGCATTGTCGAGATTACTCATCGTTTCCTCTTTCATATTTTATTTTATGATGTGAAATTATATGCCATTCTGATGTTTTGATGGTAGGATTGACATAATAAAAGATAAAGAAATTGACGAAAAGATTTGATGAGAAGGTAAAAGAAGCATGGAATTTGTTGAACATCGAAAAATTATGATTTTGGGAGGCGGACCTGCTGGTTTTACAGCTGCAGTTTACGCTGCCAGAGCGGATTTGAAACCGCTGTTGGTAACCGGTATGACGCTTTACGGACAAGCATCCCAGACACATTTGATTGAAAATTATCCCGGATTTCCGAACGGGGTTGGTGGGAGCGAACTGGGTTCGCTTCTGGAAGAACAAGCTCGAAAGTTTGGCGCTGATGTCGTTTATGATGCCGTTCAGTGCGTCGATTTGGGTAAACGTCCATATGAAGTTTGCCTTTCGGGGGGTAAATATAGTGCTGACTCCTTGATTATTTCGATGGGAGCAGACACGAGAAAATTGGAAGTACCGGGCGAGAAGGAATTTACCGGAAGAGGCGTTTCTTATTGCGCAACTTGTGACGGTGCCTTTTTTAAGGATAAAGACATCCACATAGTTGGCGGAGGCGATTCAGCACTTGAAGAAGCATTGTTTTTAACTCGATTTGCGCATAGTGTAACGGTTGTTCATCGCAGAGATAAGCTCAGAGCCGGTCCGATTTTGGAAAAACGTGCCAGGGCAAACGAGAAAATCAGATTCATGCTGGATACAGTGGTGAAGGAAATCATCGGTAGCGATGCAGTTGAGAGGCTGGTAGTCGAGAATTTGAAAAGCGGTGAGATTGAAGAAATCAAGTCGGATGGTGTATTCGTTTTGATTGGTCACACGCCTAATACTGCCATTTTGGAAGGACAGTTGAAACTGACCGAATTTGGCACGATTGCGCATGATGAACAAATGGAAACCAGTATCAAGGGTGTTTTTGCAGCCGGAGAAATTGCCGACCCATATTTTAGACAGGTGGTAACTTCAGCCGGAATGGGCGCAGCAGCTGCAATTTCGGCAACGCATTATTTGGCTAATCTGGAATAAACCGCTGATTTGAAATTTTGAAAATAAAAAGAATGGTTTGGTTTTATGGCTAAACCATTCTTTTTTAATGTTTTTGGTGAAAGTCTTAAGGCGTTGTGCCGGGAAC
>JAGOIM010000055.1 GCA_017995665.1 Anaerolineaceae bacterium
TTTCTTGAGGTGGGATTAATCAGCCATTCAGCAACCATTGTGTCAAAAGTAAGCGGTGTGACTTCAAAGCCGGCAGTGTGCAATACGAGCAGATCAAATTTGGCATTGTGGGCGACCTTCTCAATCTGTGGATTGCTTAGCAGATCCCCAAGCTCTTTTCGAATCGCTTCAAGCTCAAGTTGTTTGGCAAAATGATGCCCAAGCGGAATGTAATAACCTTTGTTGGGCTCAGCCGCCAGCGAGATTCCGACGAGCTTCGATTGCAGGGGGTCGAGACCGCTGGTTTCTGTGTCGAAAGCCAGCATTTTTGCCTTAGCCAAATCGGTGAGACAGGCTTTTAGCTTATTTTCGTCATCAACAACAATCGTCTCAAAAGGAGCGTCCTGAATTTCTGGTTTTTCAATTTGGGGAAGAAGGGCATCAGGGAAGAGGCTGGCTTGCCCGCCTTGCCCGACTTCCATTGGCTGTGGGCGAAAACTTGGGTTGAGTTTATTGATTAATCTGTGCAATTTTTGGGTCAGAGTGCGGAATTCCAACTCTTTGAAAAGGTCTTCGAGCGCGGTGGGGTCATGAAGGATCGGCCTGCTGTTTTCCAAATCGAGCACAACCGGTAAATCAGTGCGAATTCTCGCCAAGTCCTGGCTTAAATAGGCAGATTCCTTGCCACTACTAAGCGGTTTTTTGGCACGCCCGCTGATTTCGTCCAAATGCTCGAAGATATTATCGAGCGTTTCATACTTTCCCAATAATTCGATAGCCGATTTTTCGCCAATTCCGCGGACACCGGGGATGTTATCCGAAGCATCGCCAACCAATGCTTTATAGTCGACAATTTGATCGGGCCTGACACCCATCTTTGCGACGACGTCCTCCGGGAAGTAATCCATATCCTGCCCGTTTTTTCGGTCGGGAAGGGAAACGACAACCGAATTGGTAACCAACTGGAGCATATCGCGGTCGCCTGTGATGATTTTGACTGCCAGACCTTTTTCTTCGGTAGCCCAGCGTGCCAGACTGCCGATGAGGTCATCGGCTTCATAGTTTTCCATCTCGATGCGGGGAATGTTAAAATCGTCCACCATCTCGCGGATGCGTTCAATTTGCTGGCGGAGGTCGTCGGGCATTTTGGCGCGGGTGCCTTTGTATTCCGGGTACATCTCATGCCGAAAAGTTTTGCCGGTGTCAAATGTAACCGCAATATAATCAGGTTCTTCTTGCTCAAAGAGCCGAATCAAGCGATTGGCAAAGCCATAAACCCCGGCTGTCGGCTCACCTTTACTGTTTGTGAAGGCAGTGGAGGTGCCGGAAGTCAGGGCAAAATAAGCACGGTAGGCAATGGCATGTCCATCGAGAAGATAAAGAATTTTTGGCATAGTCGGTTCCTTGCAAAGATGTTGGCTTTAGTATACCTTATGGGCAGTATGCAGTAGGCAGTAGTGGGTTGTCAACAAAAAATCGGACAGGAGTTTAAGAGACACTAATTTTGATTTCCAGATTCTTTCTTAAGGTTTTGCTAAAAGTTGTTTCCCTTAGTATAATAGTAGTTGTAACTATAAAATAGACGCACTATCTTAACAGGGAAAATTGGCAAAGAGAAGGAGCGATGGGCATGAAGGGTTCAGACTGTTTTCGCAAAAGTGTTATGTATAAAATAATACAACTTGTTAGTATTGGTCTGCTTATCCTGACTATCCTTTCCGCTTGCACACTCAACTTAACGGTAAAATCGCCAGTCTCGCAAGCAAAAACCCCTTCGCCGATTTCCAAGCAGGAAGAGCAAAAACAAATTGACCCAAACGCAATGATTTCGGGCAGCTCGGAGTCTTCGATTGGAATGCGAGAAAGTATAAAGTTGACCTCAACCGCCTCCTCGATGCAAGAATCAGCATTAGACTCAGGCCAACAAACAAAGGCTGCAAATGAATCTGACAGTCTTCCGGGACAAATTCAACAGTCATTTCCAACTGAAGTCCCGAAGGCAACACCGACGCCGGTTCAGTATAAGCCTTTCGCAGGCTGTGCAGTTTCGCAATTGCACGTGGGTGATTCTGCTTATGTAAATTTTGAAACCGGAAGTGTCAGTATGCGAACAGAGCCGGTAGGAAAACTGGCTGATGCGACGGTCGTTAGAAAGTTAGGCACCGGTGAAATCGTCCATATTATCGATGGTCCCAAATGTGATTTGGGCTGGGTCTTTTGGGAAGTGCGAACGGTTAACAGTGAATATGGTTGGCTTCCTGAAGGGGATGGGACAGAATTTTTTATAGTTCCCATTTCAACCATCGATGCTTGTTCTGATGCAAAGCCCGGGAGACTAAAAGTGGGAGAGCGGGCTTTTGTTGAACCAATGCCAGAAGATGCGAACCGGCTATATCCAGAACCAAAAGTTGATGCAAGTAAGTTAATTTATCGAATGCCTCCCGGGACATATATGGAAGTTTTGGAAGGTCCTGTTTGTGGAAATAATCAAGAAGGGGTTTGGTGGAAAGTTCGAGCAGATTCAGGGGATATTGGCTGGACGCGCGAAAGTGATTATTCCAAGGCATATTACTTTATTGCTCCCGTTATCCCAAGACCATGATTCCGATAGTTTGGAACTTTAAGGAATAGAGCCAACTTCTTGATTGGATAGTTCCTCTCAAACGGAGATAGAACACTGTCCGTACGAGAGAAATTTCTTACCGCCCCCCGTTTCCGGCTCTCTGTAAACATATTGCCGTGTTATCATTCAAGCAATTAATATCGGAGGTTATATGCTTCAGGATTACTTACAAGCTTATGTTTCTAAAGCTGGTTTTCCAGCTTACACAGAATTGCGTGCGCAACAGAACCGCAGTCGAGCGGTTGGCATACTGAACGGCAGTCTTTACAGCAATGCCAGTTCTGTTAGCAGGGGTGTTTCCGCCCGAGTTGTAAAAGGCGGCTCATATGGTTTCGCATCGGCGACCGGCTATGCCGATGATCCGGATTCTATCGACCGTATCGTAAAAGCGGCTTTGCAAAACGCAAGTTTCCTCGACAATCATGTTCAACGTGGCATGCCGGATTTTGCAGCGGTAGCGCCTTTCACACGCCAAGACGGCTTGGAACACGACATCAATGTTGAACAAAGTTATTTACTTGGCATTGCTGATGAATTGGATAGTTACATTGTCGAGCGTTATCCAAAATTGCTTAGCCGTCGGGTGGTAACCCGCATTTTAGACATGGAAAAATTGCTCTACACCAGCGATGGTGTCGTTTCTCATTCATATGTTCCCCGCTCAACGGCGATTGTGGTCATGACAGCTGAAGATAAAGATGGTCAGCCGGTTGAGCTTTATAAGGTTTATGGGGGTTATGGTAATTTTATCGAAAACTTCCCGAATGCCAGCGATTTTTTCTCGAAAATTGAGGCGCAAGCCGAATTGCTAATGAAAAAGACTGAAGGTGTCTACGCCAAACCCGGCATTCAAACCGTTATTCTCGATTCTGACCTGGCGGGAATCTTGGCGCATGAGGCGGTTGGGCATACGGTTGAAGCCGATTTTGTCCAATCCGGTTCGGTGGGCGGACCAAACTTCGGCAAGCAAGTTGCCAGCGAAATGGTCAGCCTGGTCGATATCGCTCACGATGCCTTTGGCAAATTGGCCCCGGTTCCGGTTTTTGTTGACGATGAGGGCAGCCCTGCCAAAGACCAAATGTTGATTGAAAACGGCATTTTGGTCGGCTATATGCATAACAAAGAATCTGCCCGTGAGTTTGGGCACGAACCAAACGGCAATGCCCGCGCTTATGATTTTTCGGACGAACCTTTGATTCGGATGCGCAACACCTGCATTTTGCCCGGTAAGGACAAGCTTGAAGAAATGATTGCTTCGGTTGAAGACGGTTATTACCTGACCGATATGAACAACGGACAAGCCGACAGCACCGGTGAGTTTATGTTTGGTGTCCCTTTGGGTTTTGAAATCAAAAACGGCAAACTCGGTCGGGCGATTAGGGATTGCACCGTTTCGGGTGTCGCTTTTGACGTGCTAAAAACTGTCGATATGGTTAGCGATAAGGTGACCTGGACCAATTCCGGCATGTGTGGCAAGAAGCAAATGATTCCGGTTGGCATGGGCGGACCGGCAATTAAAGTGAAGATTAATGTGGGAGGTCGGGCATGAAAAAAGCTTTTGAAATCAAAGATAAAGCGATTTTAGAGGTTGCGGAACAGATTTTGGCAGAAATTAAAGCAATTGGCGCAGATGAAGGTGAATGCTGGGTTAGTCGGAATGCTTTGACTGAGCTGTATTACGAACTGGGCAAAATCAGCATGATTCGCACAGTTTTTACCGACAATGTGAGCATCAAGCTCTTGAAAGACCAGCGCAAAGGGACGGTCAGTCTGAACAGTTTTGAGCCCGTAGAGATTAAACAAGCGGTAACCGAAGCCTGGCAAGCAGCTCAATCTGCCACAGCGGATGAGGCGGAAGGGATTGCAGAATTGCAAGAGAACCTTAGCTTCAGCTCCGGTGAGCCAAAGCCTGATTTGGACAAGATGTATAAGCAATTGGAAGATTTGCTCACAGATTGCAAAAAAGATTATCCTCTGATTAGTTTTGATTCTATCGGTGTAGAGCACAACGCCAGCGAACGGCTTTATGCCAACAGCAATGGCGTGCGCCTGTCTGAAGAAGGTGGCAACTATCAGCTGTCCGAGATGTTTATGGGCAAAGAGGGCGACAACTCCTCTTCCTTTAATTATGCCTCCACGATTTATAACGATCCTTCAGAGCGCTTCACAGATTCTGAACGTATCAGGAGATTGTTTGAGGAAACCGAAAAGCAAATCCACACGGAACAGTTTGAGGGGAGCTTTGTAGGTGATTTGGTGATTACCCCCGGATGTTTAGAGAATTTCGCTTGGTATATTATAGAAGGTTGCCTAAGCGATACTGCTTTGATTTCCGGCACCAGTCCCTGGAAAGATAAACTTGGTCAGCAAGTTGCCAACCCCTTATTCAATTTCAGTTTAGCAATCGAAAGTGATGAGCTTCCGGGTGGTAGCGTGCTGAACAGGGATGGTTACGTGGCAGAAGAAATGGATTTGATCAAAAATGGTGTTTTGACCAATTTCGTCTTAAGTCGCTATGGGGCTGCAAAAACCGGTTTGGCTCGTTCAGCCAACATCAATTCAACTTTAGTCATCAACAATGGCGATACCCCATTGGGAGAAATGATTGCCGGCGTTGAACGTGGCGTTCTGCTCGGGCGGTTTTCCGGTGGAGAACCCAGCCCATCAGGCGATTTTAGCGGGGTTGCCAAAAACAGTTTCCTTATTGAAAACGGCAAGGTCAGCAAAGCTTTGAGCGAAGTGATGATTGCCGGAAATTTGGGCAATCTCTTGCGCGATACGGTTGCCGTGAGCAAAGAACGCGAAAACTCGGGCTATTGGCTTTTGCCCTGGCTACATAGTAAAAACATCACCATTTCCGGAAAGTAGGAGATCAAATGGAAAGACGCGACAAAGTGAACTATTATCTCGATCTGGCAGAGGTGGTTTCGCAAAGGGCGACCTGTCTTCGCAGGCAATATGGGGCGGTGATTGTCAAAAACGACGAAGTCGTCTCCACCGGTTATGTTGGCGCACCGCGCGGCAGAGCAAATTGCATTGATCTCGGATTTTGCATCCGCGAACAGCTCAATATTCCCCGTGGCGAGCGTTATGAGCTTTGTCGCAGTGTTCATGCGGAAGCCAACGCAATCATCAGCGCTTCTCGTGAACGAATGTTGGGTTCGGCAATCTACTTAAGCGGCATTGACCTGAAAGAAGGCGGGGATTATGTCAAAAACGCTAATCCTTGCTCGATGTGTAAAAGGATGATTGTCAACGCCGGTATCGAAATGGTGTATATTCGAGATGATAAAGATAATTACCGCGTGATTAAGGTTCAGGATTTCATTGATAACGATGAATCGTTAAGCGGACAAATGGGCTATTAGCAGCCGGAACAAAAAATGGAGAATTCTATGAAAAATTTTGATGTAATTGTCGTTGGTGCCGGTCCGGGCGGTTATGTTGCCGCCATTCGCGCCTCACAACTTGGTTTGAAAACCGCCATCGTGGATAAACGCTGGTTGGGCGGGGTGTGTTTAAATGTAGGATGTATCCCCTCCAAAGCACTTTTGCATAATGCCGAAGTTGCTTACACCTTGCGCAATGAAGCAAAAGAATATGGCTTCAGCTTCGATAATTTGACCCTCGATTATTCGGTCGCATTCAAGCGCAGCCGCCAGGTTAGCAGTCGTCTGACCAAGGGCATCGCCTTTTTAATGAAGAAGAACAATATCGAAGTCTTTGAGGGCAAGGCTGTTTTGAAAGCTGCCGGCAAATTATTGGTCGAATTGAACGCAGGCGGAGAGGAAGAACTGACCGCCAAAGACATTATCCTTTCAACCGGTGCTCACGCAACGGTCATACCCGGTTGGGAACCGGATGGCGAGAAAATTTTGGACTTCGAACAGGCAATTATGCGTGAAAGCTTGCCGAAATCCGCGGTTGTGATTGGCGGGGGCGCGATTGGCGTTGAATTAGCTACAGTCTGGAGCGGTTATGGCGTTGAGGTGACGATTGTTGAAATGCTGCCTCATATTTTGCCCAACGAAGATGAAGAAGCGGCAAACGAGCTTGCCAAAGCCTTCAAAAAACGGGGTGTCAAGGTCTTGGCTGATACGAAAGTGAAATCCATCACCAAGACCGAGAGCGGAACCAGCGTTTTAGTCGAAACCGCCAAAGGCGAAGAGACGATCGATGCTGAGATTACTTTGGTGGCGATTGGTTTCAAACCCAATTCTCAGGGCATTGGCCTTGAAGAAGCCGGGGTTGAACTTGATAAGCGTGGCTTTGTTGTGATTGACGAGCGCATGGCGACCAGTCAGCCCGGAATTTGGGCGATTGGCGACCTGACCGGCAAACTTTTGCTGGCGCATACCGCTTCGGCTCAGGGCTTAATCTGTGCTGAAAACATCGCCGGGAAAGAACAGCGAAAATTAGATTATCGCATGATCCCACGAGCGGTCTTCTCCGACCCGCAGGTGGCATCCTTTGGCTATACCGAAGCTGAAGCAAAGGAAGCCGGTTTGGATATCAAAGTTGGGAAGTTTAACTTTATGGCAAATGGCAAAGCGCTGGGCTTGGGCAAAGGCAGCGGTTTTGCGAAGGTGATTATTGACGCAAAATATGGCGAAATCCTGGGTGCGACTTTGGTCGGCCCTGAAGTGGCCGAATTGTTGCCCGAATTGGTTTTGGCACAAGGGAATGAATTGACCGCGGAAGAAATCGCCCATTCGGTGCATATTCATCCCTCGCTCTCGGAAGCAATCCTGGAAGCGACTGAAGCCGCCTTGGGGCATCCGATTCATAGTTAGGTCGGGGAGCCGGAAACGGGGAGCGGTGGTCAGGAAACAGGTAGCAGGAAACAGGGAGCGGGAATTAAAGGACGAACAACCGCTAATAACCCCGCTTCAAATTAATCTTAATCCGTACGGACGGGGTCTATAGCACCCGATGCGAAACGAGCGGTGTATCTCCGTCCGAGAATGCTTGATTGATCAATTAGTCGGCGGACAAACACAAGGCTTGTCCGTACAAGGTTTCCCGGCTTCCCGCTCCCGGCTCCCTGATAAAACAGACTTGACAGTCTCTGGTCTGTGATACAATAGATAAACAAAGTATGGCATCTAAAAAATACGTCAAAGATTACGAGATTGTTGAAACTGAAGATTCACAGGGGCGGATAAAGAAATCGGCAGTGTATCGTGGGAATTATTTCCATGTTGATCTCGAGGAAAACCAGCTAAAACAGTTCAAAGTGCAGATATTGGTCTTGTTTTTCCTGTCTCTGGCTATGCCTGTTGTGGCTGGCATGTTAAACAATATTGAAGCTCTCAGAGTTATGTATATTGCCATTCCCTATTCTGCAAGCTTCATACCGATGCTATTTCTTGGCGAAGCGATTTTTAGACTCCCTAAAGAAAAACGCCCATTCCAAAATGAAGAAATTGGACGTTCATTCAGACAAGTAATCAATATGAGTCGATTAACGATCATTTTTGAGCTGGTCGGCTTGCTTGGTGGCTTGATTTATCAGATTTTTGTTGCAAAGGGACAAAATTTGGGTGCGGAAGCACTTTATTACGGACTAATTCTTGCTGCGGCAAGCTTAAACTGGCTGATTTTTAGCCGCACGAAAGCAATTAGTATTCGGGAAGAAATTCCCGAAAAAGCTCCGGAGGAGGCTTCCAACGAGGAAGTCGTCTCCATTAACAGTGAATAAGTTGATGGCAAAAGGGTCTCTGAAAGTCTTGTTGACACAATTTTGCTATTAATTTATACTTAACTAAATCTTAGAAGGAGAATTAGGAGAATAATGAGTAAATTTGCAAGAAACCTTTCTATCCTGATGGTGCTCGTCTTGTTTGGCGTAGCACTCGCCGCTTGCGGCAACGCTGAGACTCCGGTTACCCCCGAAGAACCAGTGGTCGAAGAACCCGTAGTTGAAGAACCCGTGGTCGAAGAACCCGTGGTTGAAGAACCTGTGGTCGAAGAACCCGTGGTCGAAGAGCCCGTAGAATTCGCCCCCGAACCTTACGGTGAGAATCTCCCAACCGCCCCAACCATCGACACTCCATTAGTGGTTACCTACCAAGACTTCTCTCAGAAG
>JAGOIM010000056.1 GCA_017995665.1 Anaerolineaceae bacterium
CCTCACGGATGTGAACCGTATAGACCGTTATCTGCCTTATCTACCTCATAGCTACTTGTTTTTGGTTATCCATGAGGTTTGAAAGGGGTGCGCCCAAAAGGTTATTTATTGGTGCTAATAAGTGCGTAATTATGTCAATGTGCTGTAATCTGTTTATCTTATAGGCTGTTTCCTGTGTTTTTGAGGATCTATTTCATATTGCCGCAAATGCCGATTAGCAAGACTATGACAATTACGACAATCCAGATGCGGGTTTTTTTGGAGCGACTGCGCCACCAGTCCGCTATCTTTTTGGCAAGGTTTGAAAAGAAGGGGGGCTTTTTCTTTACCGGTGATGTTGCCTGGTATTTTTCGGCCGTGGTTTGTGGCGCGGTGATGAATTCTGCCGGGTCGTTTACTTTAATGAACCTTGAGGTCGTTGGTTCGTTTTGAGGTTTCCCTTTGATTACCTCAATTGGCTCAGGCGCAGGGGGTAAAATTTCCACCGGTTCGCTCTGAGTTTCTTTTTGATATTTTGCGGCAGTATTGCGGGCAATGTTTTCTGTATCTGCCAGGGAGTAAACTCTTAGAAGGACGTTGACGCCTAATGATTTATCACCTTCAGAAAGGCCGGTGATGTTCTTGATTTGGCAGGTTACAAGCTGATGCTGGTCAATTTGGGGGGCGATTTCCGCGGCAACTTTTTTTTGAAGATAGCCTACCGTTTCAGAGTAAGTGCCAGTGATTACCGCTATTGCATTTGGATCATATTGATTTTCAGGTTCACGCGCAAGAAAGAGTTCTTGCTCTTCCTGGAGTTCGGTTGCTATGATGTCTTGCCGGGGACGGCCGTCAGCGTTTGTTTGGGTAACGCCAGCAATCTTGGTGTGAAATTCGTAGGTAAGCAGACCGCGCTCTCTTGCTTCAAACTTGTTATAAAGGACTATTTTGACATTGACAGAAGTAGTTCCTGAACGGTTCTCAATCAATTCATGCACAGTAATAACCGGAACGGAATCGCGCTTAATTGCATCGAGAATAGAAAAGGCTTTATCCCCTCTGATTTCTCCTATTTCGTTCGCAGCACTTGAAATAATTAGCAGATATTCATCATCTTCTTCATCGTAATCACTCGTGATTTCTAAAGTAAGAGGTTCCCCTACTTCGTCTTCTTCCTCAAAATCGTCTTCATTTTCGATTTCAAAAAATAGCTGATCACCTACTTCTAAAAACAGGATATTGTCTTGACGAGAATAACCGTTTATGTCGTTTTTGGTTGTTTTGCTTAAGCGGACAATCATTTCTTCCATCAGAACCTCCGGCGGATTTCAATCAGTTTGCCGACAATGGTGACCGGCAGGGTTGCGACTTCTTCTTTGGAAAATTCCAGCGAATCATAGGCTGGGTTGGTGGGAACCAGGCGGATGCCGTTTCGAGTGGGTTTTACGCGCTTGATGGTGACATCCTCACCATTGACCCGGACAACGGCAATATCGCCGTTATTAATAAAATCTTGCTTTTCGATGATGGCGATGTCCCCGTTCTTTAATTCCGGTGCCATGCTGTCGCCCTTTACTCTTAATGCAAAGAGCTCGCCATGCTTTACAAAGTTTGGGAAATAATCGATGTAGGTTTCGATATCCTCAATGGCTTCGATTGGTGTGCCTGCCGGCACAGAGCCGAGCAGTGGGATTAATTGACTGTTCTTACTCGTCGGCGTATCAGTACGGCCTAACAAGAAATCCAGATCAACTTCTAAAATGTTTGCAATCTCCAACAGCGTTTTAGTATCAGGGTCTCTAACTCCGGTTTCGTAAGAAGAATACGCTTGCCTGGACACTGATATTCTTTCAGCCAGTTCGGACTGGGTCATTCCTTTTGCTTTTCTTGCAATTTTTAGGCGTTCCATGATGTTCTCCTCGTTATTTTAATGCAACTATTAGTAGCAAGCAATGTGCCAGCACCAATATCCACAGAAAGAGTCTTTAACCCTTGACACTGCCACCATTAGTGGCTATAATGACACTCTAAGTGGATATTAGGAAAGGTGAACATGATTGATTTAGCCAAAAAAAGAAAAATACTCGGTTTGACGCAACAAGAGGTTGCAGACGCAGCTCAAATCAAACGCTCGTATTACGGATTAATCGAAAATGGCGAGCGGACTCCATTACCGCATAATGCAAAAAGAATTGCCAGCGTCTTAGATTTTGATTGGACGCTGTTTTATGAAACCCCAGAAACAGAAGAAAAGGAAGGTTAGAAATGATCGTAAAGATATTTTTTCTTGCAGCACCGTACTTAATGTTTATTTTGCCGATTATCGGTTATCTGATCTATGAAGAGCAAATTGCTCCCCGGCTGAACAAACGCAGTAAGAAGTAGCCATGTTCCAGGCTGTTGACGAGAAACAGAAGGATGCCATCTGGAATGATGCAAGGGAGCTTTGGCTTAGCCGGCAAAAAAGCAAGAACACGGCTAAGTCTTACCAAGAGAGTTTGAATTCCCTTTTGCGGTTTAGTAGCAAAAAGCCTTGGGAGATCAAGACCCGGGACGTTTCGCAATGGCTGGCAGACCAGCAAAAGCGAGGATGCGCTCAAAGGACAATTGCCGCCCGGATTGCCGGGGCAAAGAGTTTCTACGATTTCATTATCGTCGAATATGTTTATTCAGAAGTTGGGGGAGAAGAGGAAGAGCACCGGCTGAGGGAAGACAACCCGGTGGCAGCCTTCAAACCGCCACAGATAGACAGCTATTCCGCGGCGGTTTGTTGGGATGCGGAGCAGGCAGGAGCATTTTTGAAAGCGATATCTACCGATAATATGGCGGGGAAACGCGACAAGGCTCTTTTTACCGGCTATCTGCTGATGGGGCTGCGCAATTCTGAGCTGCGCCAGTTGCGCTATGAAAACATCGAGCGACCGTCAGCAGGATTGATTGAGATCGTCTACGACGGCAAAGGCAAACCGCACCAGCGGAAGGAATTGCTCCCCCCGGTTTACGAGGCAATTATGGCTTTCGCGGCAGCGGAGAATAAGTATGAGGGCTTCGTCTTTCACCGATATGACAGCGCGGGCAGAATTGTTGATTTGCCGATTTCTGATCAGACTGTCCGGAACAGCCTGAAATATTACGCACGGAAAGCAGGATTGAGGACGGAAGGCTTGAGGGTTCACTCGCTGCGACATACGGCCGCATTTTTACGGCATGAAGCCGGAGACGACCTTGAGAGCATCCGCGATTTTTTGAAACACAACAACGTGGCAACCACCAAGATTTATTTACAGAAGATAAAGCCAAAGCCAGATAAAGCCTGGATGACGGTTGCCGAAATGTTGGAAATTATTTGAAAGGAATTGATATGAGCGAAGTTGAATTTGAAAGCCCGGAAGAGCGGGATCGATTTATCAAAGAGCATTTCCGAGGTGAGGAAAGCCAAAGGATTGCCGGAGATATATTGGACGGAAAATATCTGTCAATGGAAGACCGGAAGCAGCGAGATGTTGAGGTTGTTTCGGCAATTTTGCAGGCTTTGAGATGGTGGTATCCACAGGATGTAATCAACAAAGCCGCGCTTCAAATTGGCGGTTTTGTGGGACTGAATCCGTCTGGTTTGGATAATAAGAATTATCCAAAGCAACGAGGAAATTTTCAGGATTAAACCATGAAAAATGCCTTTGCCTTACGAGACATTCATTACCGACTTTTGGACCAAATTCAAGATTTTATTTGCAAAAACGGTCATTCTCCTTCCGTGCGGGATTTGGTTGATTTGTTAGGTGTCGGGAGCACCTCAACAATCAAAAGATTGCTTGATGATCTTGAGGCAAAGCGTTTCATTCGGCGCACGCCGGGTGTTGGGCGGACAATCGTTTTGACACCCGGAGCGCCGGAGTCTACCGAATTGGAAAAGGTGAAAGCATGGAAACAGAGAAACTGAACGCTTTGGAAGCCTGTGTTTTGTCGGTTTTGTCGGAGGCGAGATATGAGCGCCCGATTAGCCGGAGGGCATTGGCGGATTGTGTGCGTTTTCAACGATTGATGTCAGGCAAGGATGACAGGAAGATGCGCAAAGCGATTGAGAACCTAAGAAGAGCGGGTTTTTTGATTTGTTTCAAACCGGGGTCGCCCGGTGGATATTATATGGCTCAAAACATGGCCGAATATACAGACTACAAAAGGCGGGAAATAAAATCCCGAATTTCGAGCCTGGCGACCACAATGAGCGAAATGGACAAAGCCGCGACCGTGCAATTTGGGGAAGCGGTGCAACGAAGTTTATTCGAATTTTAGGAGTAGTCTGATGGCAAACAAACCGCCTGTAGTCACAAAATATGTCAACGTTCCGGCAGGACCGGCTTATGATAGCGAGCTTCCGGATGGCGTATTCAGAACTTATGTCCAGCTGAAAGGCATGGCTTGGGGAAAAGACGTACTGGAGGAAGTAACCATCAAACAATTAATGGAGGTGACGGGTAAGGCGCGTTCTACCATTTACGGACACCTGGAGCTTTTGAGAGATCGGGGTTGGCTGCTGTTCAACTCTGCTCACAAGTTCTGGTTAACCGTCAGTTTTTGCGGAGGTGTTGGTAATAATGGGGAAGAAGAAAATCAAAATGGCTGTGGGAAACCTGTGGATAAGTCTGTGGATAAACCTGTGGATAAGTTGTCCAGAAATCTGGACTTGCTTAATAAGGAGGAAGTTAAAGAATTAAAAGATTTTAATAACATTAACCTACCTCCTCCTAATATTGAGGAGCCAACGAGTGAAACAGTCCAGAAATCTGGACAAGTGTCCAGATTTCTGGACGGAAGGAAAGAGTCAACGAGGGAAGAGCCGGAAGAATGGGCTGATGTTATTCCGGATGATGTGGCAGCGAAGCTTCGGGATATAAACCTTTACGATGCCGTCTTGCCGAAGTTAGCGGTGTTTTTACGCGAGCGGAAGCTGACAATCGCGCAACTGAACGTGATGATCAAACAGGTTGCGGCCGAAGGCGGGAAAGGCGGGATGTTGATGTACCGGATCAAGAATGGGCTTATTCCGAAGACCGAAGAACAAAATTTGGACAAATTCAGGGCGGCGTACGCGCTGCAGGAGGCGCAAAATGGCGGTTAGACAGGCTCTGATCGAGAGAGTATTGGTCGAGAGTGCCCTCGAGATGGGGCAGGTTGAGCGGATTCAGGCATTTGCCGCGTCGATGGCTTATTCGGTCGAGCAGTTGGTCAAAGCCAACCGGTTGAGCCAGTATCAGGTGGCAATTTTGCTTGGGCGTTATCCCGGCTCGATTTTGGGGACGCAAAAGCGGCATAAATTGGCTGAGATTATCGTCCGACGGCTGAAGCTGGCCTTGATTGCCGAGGCGAACCCGGACAGCGCCCTGGCGCGCGCCAGGCGGAGCAAAGACCAGTTGGGGTTGTTTTGATGGCTGATATTCCGCTTTGGCTGGTTAGTGTTGTTTGGTCGGTTTTGCTGGTTTGGGCGGTGTTGATGTTGTTGGTCCAGCTGGGCGTTTTGTTGAAAAAACTGAATGATTTGAACGAGGAAGAAGATGAAAACAAAGAGTGATCAAAAAATTATGAAACCCTGTCCCTTTTGTGGGCACAAGAACTTTGTAATAACCGAATTGCGGGAAATAGATGCACATGAAATTAAGTGTACTGCCTGTGGTGTCACCTTGGAAGAGCCGTATTCTTGGAATGAAATAGGCGAACCGCTTGTTTGGAATAAACGTCCGATTGAAGACGAATTGCGGGCAAGAAATGCCGAGCTTGAAACGAGGATTGTGAAACTGGACGAAATAATTGACCTGCTAATCGAAGAAGGCTCTAAGTTAGAAGATTTTATCTATGAGCACCGAACGAGACCTTACCCAGACGTAATAGTGGATTGGAGAAAGAGATTAGAGAGCGTTGAGGCAATACTCGCAGAACTTGAAGAGGAAGATGAGGAGAAATGAGCGAGCAAATGGAGCTAAAGCCCTGTCCGTTTTGTGGCAAAAAAAGACATTTGAGATTTGAGCCATTCGAAGGGAGCACAGATACCGGAATCGTAGTATGTATTTGCGGAGCATCATATACAACAATTGAGCAAGGTGCTGATTGCAACGTCCGTCCGATTGAGGACCGATTGAATAAGCAGGTTGCCGAGCTTGAAGCAAAGCTTGAGGGAGTGCTCGAAAACAATCTGAAATTTAGATCGGTCTGCTATCACCTGTTGAGCGAGGGCGAGAAGTTGCAGGATGTGCTTGTCGCCTGGAAGGCTCTTGAGGACAGCGAGGATGGGGGCGCAGCCGTGAAGGCTTGGTATCAAAAGCACAAAGATGTTTTGGGAAACGAGGCAAACGATGACAACAAATAGTGAAATAACAAAAAATCTGCTCGATTCGTATGGCATTAGCGCTTATGGGATGGAGCTTGTTAAAGGGGCTTTCGACTCAGTCCATAGAGGATTTACAGTCGAGAAATATATAACCGTGATGATGTACATGGGGAGACTAATTAAATACATTGCAAAACTTGAAGCCAAAGATTCCGAGGTGGAAGCACCGAAATGGAAAACCGGACATCCGGAACATCCTGAGCAGGTGCTAATCAAGGTGCGTTACGACAGCTCCGGCGGTGAATATATTTTGGAATATGAAGTAAACCAATGGGATTATGAAACTAACGATTGGCTCGATCCGATGGACTACAACGGCACAGTCCTCGGTTGGAGAGACTGTGATGATTTTGATTTGCCTGCCGAGGGGGAGAAATGAAAGCGCCACAGGATTACACAATGACTTGCGCCAATTGTGACAACAAAACTACCGTCAGCATTGGCGCTGATGAGCCGGAATCCGTGGCAAACGAGATATTCGCTGCGAGGGGCTGGGCGACTTATGACAACAAGGACTATTGCCCGAAGTGTTGGGATAAAAAGGTTGAGGAATTGGTTCGGGATTTCACAGAAAGTATATCCAAGGTAGAAAAAGCCTTTTCCGAAATCAAAACATGGATAGTCCCAGCCTTAGAAAGTCTCGCGGAAATAATAAAAGAATGGGCGCCGGAACTTCAGGAAGAAAATGATGAGGCTTGAGCAATTCTTGATCCGGAAGAAATGGCGCTTTGTTGCCTTTTGCCGGTGTGAGTTTTGCGGGACAGTGGTTATGCGAGATGGCTATGATTTTGAGATTTTCCAATTCGTTCAGGTGCAGAAAATGGAATGCCCGACTTGTGGCCGGGCGAGCGATGATGATCAATTGTTGCAAAATCCGCAACAGTTGGGAGGGAAATGATGTACAGGAAATCCACTGATTTGGAGACAAGAGCCTTGAGGACGTCATATGACATTGTTGATAATTTGAAACGCTTGCGGGAAATAATCGAGCAAAACAGTCTGTATCTTGGCCATGAGACCGTGGATTTGGTCCGAGAGACGGAAAAACTGGTTAGGCTGATGCAAAAGGCTTTCGGAGAGAAGCTAAACCTCGAATTGGGGGAAATCAAGGAAATTATTGAGGACATGGACGCGGATGAACTAAAAGCGCAAATGTTAGACAGCCAGCAGGATTGGTTGATCGCGACCTTGCCGCCTTTTGGAATCGACGAAAAAGAGGAAGGTGAATAATGGATAAGAAACTGGAATTTGAAGACTTATTGCGCAGTTATACCGATGCGCGGGATGATTACCTCAATGCGATGGCCACGAGCGAGGACTTCTCGGCCACATATCAGAAGATGAAAAAGGCAGAATTGGCTCTTTATGATTGGGTGGAAGTAAATGAAAAAATGGACTGAGAAAGAAATCGTTTTTCAGGTTGCCAGTATGTTTGGCTGGCGGAAGTTCACGGTCGTTCCCAACGTTCGGGAGCTATTCGGGCATCGTGCCGAAGTTGATTTGGTGGTTTTGGACAATAAGACCCGGTATGCCCGAGAGGTTGAAATCAAAATATCGCGGGCTGACTTTTTGGCAGATAAGAAAAAAGGTTATAAGCACAACAGCCCATTATTCAAATTTTTTTACTTTGCCATGCCGACCGAGCTTTATCCCGAAGTGGTTGATCTAATTCCTGAAGATGCCGGTGTAATTTTGGTTCGGGAAATCGTTGATTATGATGGGACTACGTGGAGAGTGGCCGAAGTAAAAGTGGAACCAAAAGCAAAGCCGATTTTCAGGCAATGGGAACTATCCGAGGCGCTGCGCCTGGCACAATTGGGGACTTTGCGGTTTTGGTATCGAGAACAGAAAGAAAGACAAAAAGAAAAAGAAGCGGAAAGACAGGCGGCCGGCAAATGACGACCTATTGCATCACCTGCCAACATTGGCGAGAGGTTGAAGCGATTACCGGACTTTGCCAGGTGGCGGATGTGCCGGAAGATGATTTTCAACGACAACTGCCGGAATTGCGGTTTCGTTTTGAGGGCGTGGGTTGCCCGATGCACGCTTACAACGGATTGCCGGAGCCTGACCCGTCAGAGACAGGGGTTTTGTTGACACTCGAAGACGAGCGCCTGGCAGAGGATAAATATCGCGAGAAAGTTGCGGAGCGTTTGAGGGCTTTTGCCAAAAGTGGCAGATATTCGACAAGGCAGCTTGCACTGAAGCTGAACGTGTC
>JAGOIM010000057.1 GCA_017995665.1 Anaerolineaceae bacterium
TGTTGACACTCGAAGACGAGCGCCTGGCAGAGGATAAATATCGCGAGAAAGTTGCGGAGCGTTTGAGGGCTTTTGCCAAAAGTGGCAGATATTCGACAAGGCAGCTTGCACTGAAGCTGAACGTGTCGCGGTATGCCTTGCAGGGCTGGCTTTACCGCTATCCGCCCACTGCAGAAGATTGCGATCAGGTAATGAACTTTTTGGAAGAAATGGAGCAGGAATGAGAAACGCAGTATTGGTGAACCGAGCAGATGTGACTTGCGCATATCAGGACGAATGGCGAGTGGTGATTGCACTCAGGACAGGTATTGTGCTGCAATTGGAATTTGGGTCCGAGATAGAAGCGGAAGATGCGGTGCGTAATTTATCCGGGCAGTTGGGCAACTATTTATTGAGACCGGAGAAGGTCACGAGGGAGAGTGATGATTGACAACGACGGACCTGATCCATCAGGTTGTTCTTGTTGCTGTTTGTCATTTGTAGCCCTGTTTGGGCTGATGATGCTTGTTGTTATTTTGGTTTTTGGAATTTGAAAGGAGCGGCGATGATTGTTGCAAAGACAAAAATGGATAAGATGCCAGAAAGGTGTGGGCAATGCGATTTATGGCATAAAGAATTATCAAGCTATGGTTGGTGTCAGGTTCGAGGTGATGATATGGAAGTTTGGCGGCCACGTCCCGATTGGTGTCCGCTTATGGAGGCAGAGGGAGAGGTGAAAGCATGAGAGAGCCAAGCATTATTGACAGATTTGTTGAATGGCTACGCGAGGTATGGTGTAAGCTGTTTGGGCATGACTGGGCTTTGGATAAAACCGATGGCGTGGAATGGTGCAAGCGTTGTGGTGCAGAGAAAAGGATCAAGCGATTGAAACCTGTGATGAATCCCCGACTGGTTCAATTTAATAAGCTGTTGGCAAGATACGAAGAGACTTGGGATAAGGCTTGGAAGGCAGAGGGAATAGATATGAGATTGATTAGGGAATTTCATGCAGCCCAAAAAGAGTTGCAAGATTTTGTGTTGAATGGAGAACCACGGTCTACATTGGTTGAAGAATATGAAAATAAAACAGGGATTGAAATCAGGTATAACTAAAGAAAAGGAGCAGAGATGAAGGCAATTAGTATCAAGCAGCCCTGGGCGCATATTATTGCTTCAGGAATCAAGACTGTCGAGAACCGGGCGTGGTATTCGGAGCACCGGGGCGACCTGCTGATATGTGCCGGCAAGTCGAGAGAAGACCTCGAGCGGGACATTGATTATCTGCAAAAGGCGCATGGAATATTGGTCAATCCCGAGAAGCTGGTGTTTGGGCAGGCTTTGGCCGTAGCAAAGATGATCGGCTGTACAAAATCGCCAACGGAAAAGATTGATCAGTATTGGCACGAGCACGGCAAGTTTGCATGGATTTTGCGGCAGATACGGCAGATTGACCCTTTCCCGGTGAGGGGTAAGCTGATGGTCTTTGATGTGCCGTTTAGTTGGGCTGAGTACCCAGAACAGATCAGGGAGCCGCTGCCGGATGCGCTGGAGCTGGACAGCCGGATCAGGGGGTCTCGATGGCCATAAAAGAAGGCGATGATGTGCGCTGTAAGTGTGGACAGAAAGTCGGCGAGATTGTCCGGGTTGGTGAAACATTGTTGCTGGTTGTGAATGGGGTTGCAATTAGTTATTTTCGGGGGGTCTGCATGCGTTGTAAGCGTCCGTTTTATTGGGATATTGGGGCGATTGCTGTTGGGAAAATATTGGAAAATTGAGTGTTGAAAACTTGAAAAAGCCCTACATATAGCGTATACTTAGGGCAACAACGAAATATTTGGCGATTGTTGGCTTCCAACCAACCACCTCACTTGAAAGAGTGTCGGCGGTTGGTTTTTTTTATTTAACTTCCCGGGCAACCGGGCTTAGACGCAGGAGATTCAGAATGGATTGGAATTTGATTTTAGCAAATGTATTGACAGAAGTATTGGCTTACTTGCTTCCGCTTTTGGTTGTGGCTTTGGTGTCGGCAATCGTCACCTGGGCCGTGAAGCAATGGGGCTTGGCCAAAGCGGCTAACCCGGCTTTGACCGAGGTGTTGGAGCAGGCGGCTTTGATTGCTGTTCGGGCTGCAGAGCAAGCCGGTATTTCAGGATTGATTGAAAATAAAAAAGAATACGCAATATCAATTGTTGAAGCTTGGCTAAAGAAACAGGGACTTCCTATTGACATAGATGTAATTGCCGCTGCAATTGAAGCCGCGGTTTGGGAAGAGTTCAATTCGGAACAGACGGTTGAGATTGTAAGAACGGATGGTGGTGAGCCGCTTTCTGTAAGTGTTCGGGGGAATGTTTCAATGGGTAAGGGTGAGTCGTTAGCCATTGAAGATTTGGTTTCGTAGAGGTCGGCGTGGACGTGCAGTTGCCGGCATGGGTAACGATATTGGCTGGCCTTGGCGGATTGTCGGGGCTTGCCGTTTTGGTTCGGGAGTTATTCCAGCGGAGCACCCACAAGGCAACGGCTGCCAAGATTGATGCGGATGGCGCAGAGGTTATTGCGGAGTCAGCGAGGAAGCTGATGGAGTTTTCGGAGTCGCGCATTGACGGTCTCCAACAAGATGTAGACAAGATGAGGGCCGATTATATGGCTACGATGGCCCAGTTGATTGAGACACAAAAAAAAATGGCGGACAAAGAACACGAGAACGGAAAGCTAAAGAAGGAACTCGAAGAAAGTAATAACGAAAAGCGCGAGTTGATTATGAAAATGGAAAAGATGGATAAGGCAATGGCAGTATTAGAAGAGCAGAACAAGCGGCTGTTGATGTCGGTTGCTCAGCTGACATGCCGGGTCCAAGAGCTGGAGGCGAGGAGCTGATGGCTCGACGAGCATTGCGCCCTTGCAGTTATCCGGGCTGCCCTAACCTGGTAGACTCCGGGCGATGCGCGGAGCATGCTGGTGTGTCCGGCCAGTCTGGCAGCGGGTGGAAGCGGGACAAAGCGCGGCAGAGATTGTATGGCCGGAAGTGGCAGAAGTTTCGAGCCGCTTATCTTGCAGAGCATCCTTGGTGTGTTTCCTGTGAGCGCATAGGCATATCAACACCAAGCGAACATGTGGACCATGTGGTGGACCATAAAGGCGACGTTGTTTTGTTCTGGCGCGGACCGTTCCAGGCGCTCTGCCACTCGTGTCATAGCAAAAAGACTGCGAGCGAGAATAGGGGGGGTAGGTGAACAAGTTTCGAGTAAGGGAACGTCGAGCGCGAGGGTACCTCTGTGCGAAAAAAAGTCCCAATGTGGGAAATTCGGAAGGGGTTTGTGGTGTTGGTTGTGTTTGGGGGTGTTATGCCAGCTAAAAAACCTTCGGAATTGGTGGTTCGGAACGAAACTCTGGATGAAAAAAATCAGAGAAAAACGGCAGAAAACCGGAGTAAATCGAGCCGGGAATTGCCGGAATCTGCGCCAGTTGAGCTGAAAAATCATCCTGCTGCGAAAAAGGTTTGGCAGCGGTTGATGCGGGAATTTAACACGATGGAAGGGCGGATGATAACCGCACAAGACCGTGATGCGCTGGTTGGGCTATGCCTGACAGTTGAGGAAGAAGCGGAATTGCGGCAGATGAGAAAGTCGGCCCATGAGGATTGGATGGCGAGGCGGCAAGCCGTGCTTGATCACAAAAGATATAAGGATGGCTTTGGTGAAATGGACCCGATGACCTTGGTGGAGCTTGAGAAACAGGCTCTTCAGTTGGTTAATAAGGTCCAGGCGGCTTATAAGACGGTATTGGACATCGATAGTCGGCTTGACCGGAAGCGTTCGAGCCTAAAGGAATATTTGAGTTTATTTTATTTGACTCCACGGTCTCGAGCTGGGGTTGTGCCGGAAGCGAAAGACCCAGAGGAAGACAATTCCAGTCTTGATGACTTGCTTAGCCAAATTACAGGAGGTAAATAGAGATGCCGTACGACAAACAAAAAGCTGATCGAGCGGTAGCTTTCTTTACCGGTTTGTTGCGACATGTGGACGGCAAGTTTTATAACCAGCCTTTCAAGCTGTTGCCCTGGCAGGAAAAGATTATTCGCGATGTTTATGGCACGGTGAAGGAAGACGGCACAAGACAGTATCAAGTCGTCTGGACGGAAATTCCGAAAAAGAACGGTAAGTCCGAAATGGGCGCCGGGACGGCCTTATATGGTGTCTTTGCCGATGATGAAAAGAACGGTGAAGTTTATGGTTGCGCCGCTGACAAGAAGCAAGCGACGATTATTTACCGCGTTGCCAGCAAGATGCTTGACCTGTCGCCGGTGCTGAAAAAGCGTTCAAAGAAATTGGATTCGACGAAGGTTATTACCGATTTGGAAAGCGGGACCTTCTATGAGGTGCTTTCAGCCGAAGCTTACACCAAACACGGTTTCAAGCCATCGACTATTGAGTTTGACGAAATCCATGCTCAACCTAACGGCGACCTTTGGCGGGTTATGACCTTTGGAACCGGTGCCACGAGAGAACAACAGTTGGTTTGGGTTTGGACTACTGCCGGAGATGACCCTGACAGGGAGTCAATCGGTTGGGAAAAGCACGATTACGCGATGAAGGTTTTGAGCGGCGAAATTGTGGATCCGTCTTGGTATGTGACTATCTTCAACTACGAAGGCGATGATATTTACAACGAGGAAAACTGGCATAAAGCGAACCCAAGTTTGGGCGCGGTGAAATCGATTGACGAAATGCGCAAAGACGCAGCCGTGGCCAAGCAAAGCCCGGCGGATGAAAAGCTGTTCCGGCAATTGCATTTGAACCAATGGCCAACAAACAAACTGTCTTCCTGGTTGCCTCTGGAACTGTTTGACCGGACTACAGGGCATTGGAGCCGCGAGGACTTGATTGGCAGGGATTGCTATATCGGACTGGACGCTTCCACGACAACCGACCTTTCGGCGATTTGTGCGTTGTTTCCGCCACAGAGTGGCCAGAGTGATTGGCGGGTGATTTGGGATGCCTGGATTCCCGAAGACAACATGAGGGAGCGCATCAGGCGGGACCACATCAGTTATGACCAGTTTGCCAAAAATGGCTGGGTTCATCCTACGGAAGGTAATTCGATTAAGCACCGGGCAATTCAAGAAAAGGTAAACGATTTTGGCCGGATGTTCAATGTGCTTGAAGTGGTTGCCGACCCGGCGTTTGCGGTAATGCTGAATCAGGAGCTGAAAGAGGACGGTTTCAACGTGGTTGAAGTGCAACAAACGTTTGCGCAAATGACGGATCCGATTAACACCTGCGAAATGCTTTTCCGCGAGGGTGAGATTAGCCATGAGCGAAATGACTTAGCCAGGTGGACATTCGGGAACATGAGCATTGCGACCAATGGTTCGGGCTTGAAAAAAGCGGTGAAGGAAAGTAAAGGTGGCAGTGTGATCAGGACAAAGAGAATTGACCCAATGGTCGCGCTTTTGATTGCGATGCAGAGGGCAAGGTTCTACCAACCACAGGTTGACGTGAACCGGGCCATTATGTCGGATGATTGGGGTATGTGATGAGTTTGAGTGAGAAGATTCGAGAGTTTTTTAGTGGACCGGTGCCGCAGGAGTTGAGACCTGAGAGCAAGGGCAGTGGTCTGATGTTTTGGAATGCCTGGGATTCGAATCCGCGGAAGTTCAATGCGGAGTCGGCTCAGCAATTGTCCACGGTTTACCGATGTATGAACATCTTATCTGATGATATCGCCAGTTTGCCTTTCCAACAGTTTACCAAGCTGGAAACTGGCGGCTCGAGGCGGGTGAAACCGGACGGAAAGGGCGGAAATATCGCCTATCTTATCGAGGTGCAACCTAACCGCTGGCTTACTCCTTTCTTGCTGAAAAAGGGGATGATATTGGATTTGTTGGCCTATGGGAATGCTTATGTCTGGCAGCCGGCAGGGAGCGGAGAGTTGTTTCCGCTGGAGCCCTGGCGGGTGTCGCCGATGTTGAACACGAAGGGCGAGCGGTTTTTCCATGTTGTGTTTGAAAACGGCAGCGAAAAGGATTTGCCGGACGCTGAGGTTTTGCAGTTGATGATCAACCCGGACAGAAAACGGATGATTGGCCGCTCGGTTTTGAGCTATGCCTCAGACACGCTGAACCGGCAATGGGCCGCCAACGAAACGCGGAATAAGGTGCAGGGCAATGGTTTATTGCCTACGGCCGTGATGCGAGTAAATGGTGAGATTGACCGTGAGGCGCGAGAAAAGGTGAAAGAGTCTTATTTGAAGGCTGCCGAGGGCGGTGTTGCGATTGTGGATAGCAAGATTGCGGATTTCCAGCAATTGACGGTGAAAGCAACTGACTTGCAGTTCTTGGAAAGCATCAATGCGACAGAACGTGAGATCGCGAACTACTTCGGTGTGCCGGAGTATAAGCTGAATTTGGGAAAACAATCTTACCAGTCGAACGAACAGCAACAGCTGGATTATTTGGGAACGACTATCAACCCTTATTTGGTGCAAATTGAGCAGGCAGCGCGTTTGAAGTGGCTGGCGATTGATGAGCAAGCGGAGAGCTTTTTCCGCTTTGAACGGAAGGCATTGTTGCAGATTGACAGTAAGACGCAAAGCGAGTTTTTGCGGACAAAGATTATGTCGGGCGTTTATTCCCCGAATGAAGCGCGAAGCATTGACGACATGGAACCCTACGAGGGTGGCGACAAGCGGTTTATTCAAACGAGCATGGGCATCATTGAAAAAGACGGCTTGAGAATTGCCGGAGCGAAGGAGCCAGCCGAATGAGAACGGTGGTTTGGGGTGCTCCCTGCTCGGGAAAGAGCAGTTATGTAAGCGAAAAAGCCAAAAGCGGCGATGTTGTGCATGATTTTGACCGATTGTATTCGGCGGTGAGCGGTTTGCCTCTTTATGAGCGCAATGAGGCGGTCAGCCCTTATGTCTGGGATTTGGTTGAAGAGGTTTATCAGGGGATTGAAGAACATGACGAATTGGACGCCTGGATTATCAATTCGAGTGCGGATAAAAGCAAAGCCGAGGATTTGGCAAAAAGATTTGACGCCGAATTGGTGGTCTTGGAAATCAGCCGAGAGGAAGCGCATAAACGCTGTAATGAGGACGGACGGCCGGAAGAATGGCATGGTGTGATTGACGATTGGTTTGATGGCCATGAAGAGCCTGGAAGCAGTGAGAACAAAAGGAAAAACAGGGTTATGAATAAAAAAAGAAAAGAATTGAAAGTATTGAACGCTACGCAAAGCGAGAGCGGGGAGAACGAGATTTGGCTTTATGGCGATATTGTTGACGATGCCAATTTCGAGTTTTATGAGATGTGGAACGGTGAAGGAACTGTCATCTCTCCGCGTATGATCCGCGAGAAGTTGAGGGCTTTTGAGGGGGCAGATGTAAGCATCAGGATCCACAGCCAGGGCGGTTTTGTTGACGATGCAAGCGCCATGCGGGCGATCATCAGCGATTATCCGGGGAAGGTGACCTGCAAGGTTGACGGCTTGTGCGCGAGCGCGGCAATGATGCTGGCCATATCCGGCGACAAGGTGGTGATGCAGGATAGCGCTTATTTGATGATTCACAATCCGTGGACGCGAACCTCGGGGGATGTGGATGAGCTAAAAAAGACGATCAAGATGTTGCAAGTTACGAAAGAGGGCATCATCCAGGCGTATATGAACAAGAGCAATTTGAGCCATGACAAGCTTGACCAGATGATGACCAACGAAACGTGGATGACGGCCAATGAGGCTTTGGAATATGGCTTTGTGGACGCGATTGATACAGCACAGAAAGTAAAAGCGAATTACCAGGGCATGGGCGCGATGAACTCATTGAGCCATTACAAGAATATGCCGGAAGCAGTGAAAGCGATGCTTGGCATCGAAAATGAGAATGATCCAGCCGGGGAAGAGGAAATCAGCACCTCTGAGCCGGTTGATTCAGAAATCACTTCCTTGAGTTCCTCACTGGAAACAGTGGGGAACGAGGGAGCGGAAAAAGAGCGCACGGAAGCTATCAAGGCTCTGCGCAATAGAGTTTCAGAAATCCTGAAGGAGGAAAAATGAACGAATTCAAGAATGCCTTTGACCTTGTAAACAAGCGTGCGGAGGCGGTGAAGCTGTTAGCGACTGCAATTGACGGTCTGCTGGCAGAAGAGGACGGAGTTGAGCAAGCTCTCGAGCAACAGGAAGCGTTGGACAAAGCTGAAAAAGATTTGAACGATGCCAAAGAGCTTTACGAGAAGCTGCAAAATTCCGCGATGGTAACGGAGAGCGTGGCAGCTTTGTTTGTGCCAGCGTCTCCGGACGTGCCCCAGGCGAAGGATGAGAAGAAGTCGCTGAGCCGGGATGAGTTTGACGCGATGAGCGCCATTGAGCAAGCCGCTTTTTACCAAAATGGCGGACGGATTGTTGAAGAGGAGAAGTAAGATGCCTGATAGCCTACAAAGTTTGTTTCCGGTTATTTATGCCGGGTTAGCCGAATTTCCGCGAAAGCAGTTCGGCATATTGCGCGCTGTGCAAGTT
>JAGOIM010000058.1 GCA_017995665.1 Anaerolineaceae bacterium
AGATTTTCTTCGCGCTCCAGGTCAGTATGTCCGGCGATGCGCTGGGTTTCGTCCAAAAGAGGTTTGAGAACGTCGGTTTCGTAGTTCCCGTTGACGCCTTGAATGATAGAAACAATCCGCTCAAAACCCATGCCGGTGTCGACGTGTCGTTTTGGGAGCGGCTGGAAGTTTGTGGGTGAGGTTCGATTATATTGGATGAAAACGTTATTCCAAATTTCAACGATGCGACTGCAATCGCCGTTTGGTTCGCAAACATGGTCTTCGACGCCCTTCATATCGCAAAATTCGGGACCAAAGTCATAATGGATTTCGCTACAAGGTCCGCAGGGACCGGTTTCGGCCATCTCCCAGAAGTTGTCTTTGCGGCCACCTTGAACGAGGTGAGCGGGATTGAACCCGGCTTGGGCGAGCCATTCATCGTGCGCTTCCTGGTCGGAAGGCAAATCGCCCTGATCGTCCACAAAGTAGCTGGCATAAATCCGGTCAGGGTCAAGCCCCCAAACTTTGGTAAGCAATTCCCAACTCCAGGCAATAGCTTCTTTCTTGTAATAATCGCCAAAAGACCAATTCCCCAGCATTTCAAAAAAGGTGTGATGGGTGTTATCACGTCCGACGGTATCGAGGTCGTTGTGCTTGCCGGAAACGCGCAGACATTTTTGAGAATCTACCGCGCGAGTGTAGGGCCGGCTTTCGGTGCCGAGAAAAACATCCTTAAATTGCACCATACCGGCGTTGGTAAAGAGCAAAGTGCTGTCACCGCCCGGAACGAGGGATGCGCTGGGCACAATTTCGTGACCGCGAGCAGCGAAAAAATCGAGAAAAGATTGACGGACTTGGTTGCCGGTTAAGTACATTATGAACTCCAATTTTGTAAGGTTTAACGTAGAAATTATACTTGAAATAAATTGAGATTTCCGGATTCGAGAGGGATAGACTGAAGGGAATCTTACTAAGCAATGGCAATTTGTAGGGCGAGGTTGAAGGTGCCGGTAACATTATGATTAGGAAATTTTGTGCACCTTCAACCCGCCGTCGTGATCTAATCAGACGGACATCGTACCCGTACGAAGGCGGATTGAATGGGCGCGCTGCATAATAATCAATAAGGTACAAGCCCATTCAATCTCGCCCTACGCAAAAAATTCACGAGCGATTTTTGTGATTAAAAACATTGAAAATTTGTAGGGCGAGGTTGAAAGGTCCTCAAACATCTTCAAACCCGCCCCCATCGGAAATACTACTATGTTTCGATTTTCAAACGATTAATGAGCTTCAATCCATCTGGCAATCACATCAATCGCCCGTGGGTCAGTCGTGATACCAATATGGCTGATGCCATCAAGAATCTGATATTCTCCGCTGTCGGTCTGTGCGGATATGATTGGTTGATACTCGCGGACGAGAAAAGCCTCATCATCCGCCCCTGCAATTAGCAGGAAGGGCTGTTTCATTGCTGCCAGGTCGGCCTCATAATTCGATCGCGGTGCAAAAGCGGTGTTCAGCCGATAGCTGTAGCTCGTTGTGGCGGTATGGCCATAAGGACCGTCCAGCACCTCGTCCGACATGGCAAAGCTAATCACCGGCAGGTTGTTAAGCCAGGTGATACCCACATTATTAAGCATCGAAAGTCCGACAATCCGCCGGGTTGCTGGATGGGCCCAACCACCGGAATTTAATTTCGTAGTGGGTGCGTCGTATTTGAGGAATGGAGCCATAAGGATAAATTCATCCGCGATGTCACCATGTTCGCCGCCCGCAAAGCGCACAACAAGACCGCCGCCCGAGGAATGGCCGCCCAGCACTACTTTGCCGTAATCCCGCTGGGCTTGCATCGCCTGAATTAAATCTGCCAGATCATCTTCAAGCTGGCCGATATAGTCTACGTCGCCGCGCCGCTCCGGATTTTCACCATGCCCGCGCAAATCCGGCACGACTACTGTACCCAGACCACTTTCCGCAAGCTTGCTGGCCATTGGATGAAACTGCATTCCGTGCCAGCCCGAGCCGTGCACCAGTACAATTAAGCGGTCTGGGCCGCCATCATAGAGCCGGTAGGGCAAATTGCTGCCGTCCCGGGCTGTGTAGGTAATTGTGTTCGGTAATGTGCTGTAATCCGCCTCAATCGCCTCTGAAAAACCGACACCGCCGCCTGAAGCGGAGGGGCGCTCGACCGGCGCGTCGGTAAACACCAGCGTAAGGGCAATCCCAAAGTAAATCACTACCGTGATGGCAAGACTAATCAAAACCGTTTTGATGACTTTATGAACTTTATCTTGCTTAGATAGTCCCCTATCTTTTTTTATTATCTTCTCTTGATCCATTTTGTTTTCTGCTTTGTGTTTCTTCATTTTCTAACCTTCATATGGAATTTGCCGACGATTTTTTGGCTGCTAATATCGCTGACATTTCGCCTCTTGTAAGAATAAACTAAACTATTTTGAGATAATAATATAGGCAAAGAGTTGAAGAAAAAATTTACAGAATATATCTAATAACGAAACACAACTTGTCAATTATTCTTTAGGCTCACGACGGCGGCCATCGTATCCGAACGAAGTGAGTGGTATCGAAGATGGGATTGCGCATAAAATTTCTCGAGGTTTAAACATCTTCAAGTTCGCCCTACACAGGTCCTCTTTAGTCTCAAACATTTTCAAACGCTCTCTACATACTGAAATAAAAAGACCGATTTTTTATAAATCGGTCTTTTATTGTGACTGGCTAAATCTAAATTTGCTCGGTAAATTATGAGCTGAATCATTCCTTCTTAAACAATAGCAAGCTCAAGCCCAAAAATAAGAGCGCAAAAGCAAACAGAATGGCGATGTGCGGAAGAACCTCAACAAATGGCACACGGCGAATTAAAATGTCTTTCAAGCCTTCCATCGCCCAATAGGTCGGGAAAATGTTTGCCGCTTTTTGCATCAGGCTTGGAAAAAATTCAATCGGGAACCAGGCACCCGCCAGGAGCGAGAAAAGCATCCCAAAAGTTGTACTCAAGGAACTCGCCTGGGCTGAGTTACGGACCAGGCTGCCCAAGAATGCGCCCAATCCTGCCGAAGCCAGACAAAAGGCAATTAGGAGTAAATAGGTAATTCCGGGACGATCCAACCAGGGAGCTTTGAGGAATAGCGCGCCAAATATCATCAACAGGGTTACTTGCACGAGTGAAATCAGAACCTGAGCAACGATCGTTGCTGAGAAATAAGTCAGGCGAGAAGTTGGACTGGCGAGAAGCCTTTTGAGCGTGCCACGCTCGCGGTCGAATGCCATTGTGGACGAAAGACCGAGAAGAGATATAAAAACCCAGGTAATTAATTGGCCGGCAGAAGAGCTCGTTCCAGCTTCATAGGTAATTTCGTCTTCGGATATAAGGTTGCTTTCATGCAAACGCGAAGGCTCATTCAGCAATTCGAGCTGAATTTCGCTTTGCAATTTTTCTTTTAGGTTTTCAATTTCTGAAAGATCAGCCTGCGGATTTAGCTGGCTGTAGGCTTGGCCAACTGCCTCCAATTTTGTCTGCATGGAACTCAGTGTGCCCAAAGCCATCTGAAGCTGCTGATAGATCATGCGGCTGTTTTGGTTGTTTGGATGTTGGTAAAACTCTACTTTCAGATTGCCGCTAATAAGATTTTCGTTGTTGAAATCTTGAGGAATAAGCAGATAAACTTCACGCTTTCCTTCTTTGAATTCCTTTTGAACTTGGTCTGTGGTCATATTTTGGAGCACAAGATTCTCGTTTTCATCCAAAATTTCCAAAAGTTGCTTGGAAAGCGGAGAGTTTGCTTGATCGGCATAAGCGAGAGAAATCGAACTATCGGCGAAGGAGCCAGTCGCAAAGGATAAAATTACAGTAAAGATGATTGGCAAAACAATATAAAAAATTAGCGACCCAACTGAATCGAAATAGAGCATTACATCTTTTTTAATGATGCCGAAGAATTTTCCCATTTTAACCCCCATCCTGAAGCACATTTTTGCGAAAGCTGAATGATGCAATTCCAAGCAGAAGCGTTCCCATTACGAGGAGCGCAAAAATGATGCCTGTCAAATCTGCTAAATTTCCGCCGGAAGCTAAAATAGTGAAGCCTCGGCTTCCCCATCCGTTTGGAGAAATAAGTCCAAATGTTTGCAGCCAATTTGGGAGCGTGGACATCGGCAAAAAGCCACTACCGAGTTGTCCGAAGATCAAGCCGATTGAAGTGGAAGCGGAAGAGACTTGCCTTGGGGTTTTGAAAATACTGGTCAGAAGCATTCCCCAGCCACAAGCGGCATAAGAAACCGCGGCAATCAAAACCAAAACACCAGCCCAGTTTCCCCAATTGAGCTTGAAAAGGAATCCGGAAGCCAAGACCAGAATTGCTACTTGAGCAAAACCACGTAAAAAGATGCTCAGGGTTTTCCCGATGATGATTTGGGATGCATGTGTCGGGCTGATTAGATTTCGTTGTAAGGTATATTGTCGCCTTTCGGTCAGAAAAGAAAGACTGCCACTACCCACATTCCACATTAAGAACATCATCGCCATACCCGGCGCAATGATTGCCATATAGGAAACGCTGTTATTGGCATTTTCACTCAAATTGCTGACAATTTCGTAACCCCGATTAGCCTCAGCTTCATCTCCAAGCTCATCATCTAAACTTTGAATGAGAGCAGGGATTTCATTCGGCGTAATTAATTCTTCGCTCAACAGCAATTTGACTGCACTTTGGTAGGTTGCTTGATTTGAGCTGACTTCCGCCAAAAAGGTTTTTATAATCTCCCTTAGAATGCCGACAGAATAACCGGAGGTCTCATCAGCAGTAAACTCTAATTGGATTGGCGCTTCGTCGGAAAGCTCTCCATTGAAGAGCACTATGCTGTTTGTGAAACCTTCGGGGATATAAAGCGCGGCGACATTTTCTCCGTCTCGGACACTTTGTCGGGCGATTTCATAACTATCTACTAAAACAGGGCTGACCAAATCTTTCAACTCTTCCGATTGAAAGACTTCCACCAGCAGATTGCCTAATTGCTCCCCGTCGGAATTGACGATAGCAATCGGAATATTTGAAGGTCCTGCATCTTCACCTGAAAATGCGCCGGTGATTGCAGCCATGCCAAGCGTGAGCAAAAAAGGAGCAAGCAGGAATGAAAGCAGTGCCATCGGATTGCGGGCAATTAATTTGAGGTCTTTGAGAGCAATTTGCCAGGTTTTGCGCATCTTAATCTCTTAAGGCTCGTCCTGTCAGCTGTAAAAAGACTGTTTCGAGGTTTGGCTCGACGACTTCAATTGCTTTGATGTGGGCTTCGAGCTGGCTGAGGCGATTGATTATCGGAGCCAGGCTGCTTTCTGCATCCTTTGTGAACAGGCTCAAACCATTTTCCTCAATTTTCACATGCTGGATTTCATTCATCGTTTCAAGCTGACTAATGATAAAAGGCAAGTCGTCGCTCGGGTCGAGTTGAACCTGAATCAGGTCGGTTTCGTTAGTCTCTTGCGTTAACTCGTCTTGTGTTCCGATTGCAATCAGCTTGCCGTGATCCATAATGCCAACCCGATTGGATAGCTCCTGGGCTTCTTCCATATGATGGGTGGTGTAAAGAATTGTCATCCCCTCTTGGTTTAATTCTTTGATTGTATCCAAAATCATTCGGCGAGATTGTGGGTCGATCCCAACAGTCGGCTCGTCCATAAAAAGCAGCTTTGGCTTGTGGAGCAAGCCTGCTGCGATGTTGACCCGTCGTTTCATCCCACCGGAATAGGTTTTCACCCGATCTTTAGCGCGCTCGCTAAGACCGATTTGTTCCAAAACCTCGTTGACCCGGTTTTCGAGAGCGGGACCGCCTAAATTGTAAAGCCTTCCCCAGTAGAAGAGGTTTTCCCGGGCGGACAAATCTTCATATAAAGCAATTTCCTGCGGAACAATGCCAATCAATTCTCGGACGCGCATGTTGTCGTTTTTAATAGAAAAGCCTTGAATCAGCGCATCTCCGCTGCTTGGTTCAAGCAAGGTGCTCAACATGGAAATTGTGGTGGTTTTGCCTGCACCGTTGGGCCCGAGCAGGCTGAAAATTTCGCCTTCTCGAATGTCAAAAGATACATCGTCAACAGCGGTGATATGTCCGAATTTGCGGACAAGGTTTTTGGCTTCTAATAACGCTGGCATTTCGCCTCCGGCAGGAATGGACTAAATTCTTTTGAAATAATAACATAATCTTAGAATTGCGGTAAAAATTTACAGATTATATCTAATACAAACTCACAGCTTGTCTATTACACTTCAAGAAACAATAAAGGTTAAGGGAAATTTCTCTGATTAAGACAGAAATGCCTTGGGCGAGGTTTGGGGCGTTTTTGGCTTTCTTGAATGCGATTCGCTAAAGCTTCCAATCTCTTGATACAATTTATTCAAGATAATTCATTATTGGAGGACCTATGCCCAGAGCGACTTTTAATTTTCCGACAGGTTTTTTATGGGGAACGGCAACAGCTGCCCATCAGGTTGAAGGAAACAACACCAACAACGATTGGTGGGCTTGGGAGCAAGAAGAAGGGCGCATCCACGAAGGCGACAGAAGCGGTAAGGCTTGCGACTGGTGGGGCGGGCGTTGGCGCGAAGATTTTGACCGCGCTCAAGACAGCTGGCAAAACGCTCATCGTTTTTCGATCGAATGGTCGCGCATCCAACCTGAACCGGATCGCTGGGACGAAGCGGCTTTGGATCGTTATCGCGAAATGCTTTTGGGTTTACGCGAACGCAATATGACCCCGATTGTGACGCTTCACCACTTCACCACTCCGCTTTGGCTGGCTGAAATGGGAGGCTGGGAAAACGAGGAGGTGGTCGAACTTTTTGCCGCCTATGCCCGCAGAACGGTCGAGGCGCTCAAATCGCATTGCAAAATTTGGGTGACAATCAACGAGCCAAATGTCTTAATGCTTGGCGGTTATTTGGGCGATGGTTTTCCTCCCGGCAAAAACGATCTCAATACAGGGCTGCGCGTCTTGCTTAATTTGGTCAAAGCGCATGCCGCGGCATATCAGGCAATTCATGAAGTCCAACCCGATGCTCAGGTGGGGGTGGCGCATCATTATCGCGGTTTCAAACCTGCAAATGGCGGACCGCTGACGAAGATGGTTCGGAATGTGCATGAAAAAGCCTTTAACGATGCTTTTCCGATGGCACTCAAGACTGGAAAATTTGATGCCGTGCTCCTCAAGGAGGATGTGCCCCAGGCAAAAGGGACGCAAGATTTCTTCGGTCTGAATTATTACACGCGTGATTTAATTAAGTTTAACTTAGGCGAGAGCAAAAATATGTTTGCCAAGCGCTATTATCCTGAGAATGCGCTTCTTTCGGAGACCGGTTTTGTAGCGAACGACCCCGCTGGTTTTGTCGAAGCGATGTACTGGGCAAGGGACTTTGGATTGCCGATTTATATCACCGAAAATGGCTGTGAAGATAGCAAAGACGATTTTCGCCGGCGCTATCTCCTGGAGCATATCCATGCGCTGTGGAATACGGTGAATATGAATGTGCCGGTCAAGGGATATTTTTATTGGACTTTGGTGGATAATTTTGAATGGGAACGCGGCTGGAGCCAGCGCTTTGGCTTGTGGGCTTTGGATGTCCAAACGCAAATTCGGACGAAGCGAAAATCGGCGGAATTGTATTCGGAAATTTGCCGGAGCAATGCCATCACCTCAGAAGCGGTCGAAAAACACGCCCCGGAATTGTATGATTTAATTTATCCGGAATAGCCTGGGGCAGGGGATGGCAGTATTAACTCCAGAAGTCAAATTTGACAAAAAACTTGCATTTAATCCAATGGATTGCTATACTATTGGCAACAGAACCAGCCACGCCTATGCCGAGAGGTATGCGGACCAAGGCTGGTCATTTTTTTAAAGGACAGGATATGGAGCTAAAAAGACCTTTACCTTTTTCTGAACAAGTAAAATTACTCGAGTCGCGGGGGTTAATTGTCGAAGACATAGCAAAGGCTGAAGAGTTCTTATCTCGACATAATTATTACTTTTTAAACGCCTATTTTCATAAATTATATGAAAATCAAGATTCCTTTAAAAAAGGAACAACCTTCAATCAAATCGTTCAGATTTCCAAGAATGATGCATGGTTGAGGCAGCAAATTTTTTCATTGATTGAATCCATAGAAATCCATCTTCGTTGTCATGTTGCTTATCATCTCGCAACGAAGTACGGTGCAGATATTCTTTATCAATATAACAAGTATGAGGATATCAAGCTTTGGGAAGAAAACCTAAATAAAGTCACTAGAGAGATATTCAGAAACAAAAAGAACCCAGTAATCCAACATCACAATAAGAATTACAACTCGACTTTCCCAATTTGGGTTGCTGTTGAATTCTTCATGATTGGGACATTGTCTTCGTTTTATTCTAATCTCAAGCAAGCTGATCGATCGAAAATCGCGTCTGACTGCTATGATATTCCTGA
>JAGOIM010000059.1 GCA_017995665.1 Anaerolineaceae bacterium
CCATTTCTTCATAGCATCATTTTACATTATAAAGGAAGGACCGACCGGTTGTCTGACCATTCGTTTTTGAGATTTAATCGCTGTTTCTAATCGCATCCAACATTCGAGCCAGGCGGAAGCTTTCTTTCACATCGTGAACTCTGATAATTGAAGCTCCCTTCATAATGCCCCAGCCATTGGCTGCCAGGCTGCCTTCAAGTCGCTCGCCTTGCGGCAAATTGAGCGTATGACCGATGAAGCCTTTTCGCGAAATACCAAGCAAGAGTGGGAAACCGAGATCAAGCAAGGCGTCCAGGTGCTTTAGCAATGTCAAACTTTGCTGGATGGTTTTACCAAAACCAATTCCGGGGTCGAGAATAATTTTATCTTCGCTCACACCGGCTTGCCGTCCGATTTCGATCGATTCAGCCAGCCAATTGCGCACCTCACTAACGATATCCTCATATTCCACATCTTCATAATGTCCGCCCAAAGCCGTGCTGACCGCCCTCGCGCCCCTTTCGCGGTTATGCATCAAGATAGCCGTTGCACCAAATTCTGCCACCACGCCTGCCATCGCCGGGTCAAACTTAAAACCCCAGACATCGTTGATAATCTCCACCCCTTCTTCAAGGCAGCGACGGGCGGTTTCTGCCTTGTAGGTGTCAATTGAAATGAGCGTGTCGGGCAGTTCTTTGCGAATCAGTTTCAAAGCCGGCAAGAGGCGTTCCAGCTCTTCGGCTGTGCTCAGTTTTTGCGAACCCGGACGGGTCGATTCTGCGCCAAGGTCCAAAACGTCGGCACCTTCTTCAACAAAGCGCATGGCTTGCTCAAGTGCCGCTCTTTCTGTTTCTGCCTGGCTAAGCAAACCGTCCCCCGAAAAGCTATCGGGGGTCAAATTGATGATTCCCATCAGGTAAGTTTTATTGGGGATTTCAGGGAAAAGACTTGATTTCATGCTCACCTCATGGGGCTTGATTGGTTTGATAGCGGGCTTCTGCCATCAGACTGACAGAGGCAATTTCGGGACCTAAACTATAAACAAATGTGTTGAAAGGGATGCTTTGAGAAGCATTCAAAGGCAAATTAGCTTCCCAAATCCGGAAACCAATCGGCTTCCCGTTTTCATCAAAAGCTGTTGCCAAGAGCATAAGCGAGGCAAGATCGCGCTCGTCTTTGTTGAGCTTGATTTCACCGCTCACCTGAGCAAAAAGCTTTTTATCGGAAATCTGAAGCTTTTCTGAAACAATCTCCAGCCCGGCATAGCGCATGTCTTCCGGCAACATCGGCAGCCAATAATCGATTTCAACTTGAATTTCATAATTCTCTGGAACCGGGGAGGGGAAAGTTGCCAAAACCGGCAGGCTTTCACCGGCTGGGATGATGTTTAAAGGTGCGAAAACCACTAACTCGCTTGCATAGTCGCTCGTTTTTGAACTGAGTTTGAATGATAGGGAGGGGTTCTCGAGATTCTCTTTGCCTTTGTTGTGGAGCAATGCCAGACAAGTTAGTTCGCCCAGAGGGTTTAGATAGCAAGTTGGTTCGCCCTTAATTTCCAGCGGAGCCGATGAGGTCGGGCTGACTGTCGGTTGAAGCTCAGACGTCGGCGTTTGAGTCGGGGTTTGAGTTAGCGTCGGAGTAGCGGTGTTGGTGGGCAAAGGTGTTGCGGTAACCGGAATTTCTAAAACCGTCCCGACACTCAACCAATTTGGGGTTACTGACGGGTTTGCTGCCAACAAATCTTCCAAACTGATGCCGTAGTAGAGCGCAATCGCCATCAGCTCATTCCCTTTTTCGATTGTCCAGCGAACCGGAGCAGGGGTTGATGTTGGCGTCATGGTCAGCGTTTGCGTTGGTGCTTCGCTCGGGCTGGGGCTGGGGGTATAGGTTTGACTGGGGGTGAGCGTTTGGCTGGGTCTGAGCGTCGCGGGCATAGTTGGCTCGACCGTTTTCGTTGCCGGTAATTCAAGCTCAACCAAACAGCCGGAGAGGCTGAAAATGCTTAGAAATAAAAGTGGAAGAAGCACTCCACGAATCTTGCGTTTCATTTTTTGATTATATCAGGCTAGGGACATGTCGCATTTGAAGGAGAAGGCTCCGCTTTGGATTAATTGCCCTGCCAAAGATGTGTGTGCATGTTTTGTTGTCAGCTTGGAATTATGATAAGCGGATGCTTTTCACTTCTGCGTGGATATCCAAGAGATTTGCTAAAAACACTTCTAAATCCACCGCCTTTCCGCTGGTGAAAAATTGCATTTCGCTCTTTTGGGAAGCTGAGGCCAACAAATCCCGACTTTCCAAAACCCTTTTCACCTGACGGGCAACTGCCGGTGCGGGGTCGACTACACGCACATCTTCTCCGGCAATTTGACGAATCAGAGGGATCGCAAAGGGAAAATGCGTGCAGCCCATCACGAGGGAATCAACGCCTTCTTTCAGCATCGGCTCAATTGCATCCTCCAAAATCTGCCTTGTCTCAGCTGACTCCACGGCACCTTTTTCAATTTGCTCCACCAAGCCCGGGCATGTGGCTTGAAATAACTGCACGTCACCGGCGAAGCGTTCCACAACTGATGCATAAAGCTCGCCTTGAAAAGTGGATGGGGTAGCCAAAACGCCCACTTTGCCGCTCAGCGTTTGCTCGGCTGCCGGTTTTACCGCCGGTTCCATGCCGACAAAGGGAAAGTCGGAGTAGTTGTTTCTCAACACTTTCAAGGCAGCCGCAGAGGCCGTATTGCAAGCAACCACAATCAGTTTTACCCCTTGCGCCATCATAAAAGAGCTTGCTCTCTCTGCCAGGGTGCGAACTTCTTCCAAACTGCGTTCTCCATAGGGAACATTTGCCTGATCTGCGAGGTAGATTAATTTTTCATTGGGCAAAAGCGCTCGGATTGCTCTTAAAACAGTCAAACCACCAACACCTGAATCGTAGATTGCGATCGGAGATTTTGCAGAAATTTGTAAATCCATAGTCTAATTATAGTCTCGTCAGAGAAATTGAAGCGGATTGGTAATAGCATTTACCGGTATCAAAAAACCTCTCCATTTTTGGAGAGGTTTTAAATGTAAGGGGAACAATATTTGCGTTCGACTTAGAAACGCTGCTTCAGGCGAGCACTCTTGCCGGTGCGTTCGCGCAAGAAATACAAACGAGCGCGGCGAACCTTGTTATGACGCTCAACCACAACCTTAGCAATACGAGGAGAATGGAACAAAAAAGTACGCTCAACGCCGATTCCATTGCTCGCAACGCGACGAACGGTGAAAGATGCATCGTTGCCACTTCCGCGGACATACAAAACCACGCCTTTAAATTCCTGGATGCGTTCGCGGTCGCCTTCTCGAATCTTCATATGGACACTGACATTATCGCCAGGGAAGAGATTAGGAATATTTTCGTTCTTTTCACTTTGCACAGATTTCAAAAGTTCTGTATGATTCATGGCACAACCCTTCTAAATTAACATAATTAAGCGCCCGGATATACATGCGGCGCGAAGAATGAGTATAACAAGAATCCCTCGGTTTTGTCAAGCGTTTTCTTCAGTTAACTGTAAACAGCCGACGGTCAGTTATTCTCAATCTGAAAACATAAGCTATGCAGCTAAAATCGCTTTGACAATGGCGTCAAGGCTTTCCAAATCGCCATCTTTTACTGCTGATTTTATCGAATGGCTTTCATCCAAAATGGTGATGCCCTTCATCGATTCAAAAATCTCGCGCATTTTCTTTCCGGCAGAGAGTGCCCAGCTGCCGTTTTCGACCAAGGCAACTGTTCGATTAGTCAAATTGTGGGCTTTCAAATCGAGCAAGGCGCTTTCCATATGGGGGAAAAGCTCCGCATTAAACGTTGAAGAAGCAAAAATCATCCGGTCATATTTGAAGCAATCAGCCAAAATTTCTGAAGGATCTGCGCTGGAAACATCATGAACAACGATTTTTTCTTCGCCGGCTTCCGCCAGTTTGTTGGCTAAAATTTCAGCAGCCAGGGCAGTATTGCCGTAAACCGATCCAAAAGCAATTACGACACCGCGTTCTTCGGGGGTATAACTTGCCCACTTTTGGTATTTATCCAATATTATGCCCAAATCTTTCCGCCAAATTGGTCCATGCAGCGGGCAAATCATTTGAATATCCAGTCCGGAAATCTTGTCAAAGAGCGAAAGCACGTTTCTGCCATATTTACCGACGATGCTGGTGTAATAACGACGGGCTTCCGGCAAATATTCGTCCTCAAAACCGTATTGATCGGCAAATTGCCTTCCGTCAATGGGCCCAAATGTGCCAAAAGCGTCTGCTGAGAAGAAAATTTTGCTGTGGCTATCGTAGCTCATCATCACCTCGGGCCAATGCACCATCGGCGCCATAAAGAATGTGAGTTTGTGTTTGCCGCTCTCCAAAACGTCGCCTTCTTTGACTTCAAGCATATGTCCTTCGAGGTCGACATCGTAAAATTGATTAATCATCTGGAAAGTCTTTTTATTGCCAACGACTTTCATCTCCGGATATTTTTGAATCAGATTCGGTATTTGGGAGCAGTGGTCGGGTTCCATATGTTGAACCACCAAGTAGTCCAAAGGGCGTCCGCCAAGAGCAGCTTGCAGATTTTCCCAAAACTGATCGGCAACAGCGCGGTCAACCGCATCCATCAAAACCGTTTTTTCATCCAAAATGAGGTAAGAATTGTAGGACATCCCACGCGGGACAGGGTGAGAGTTTTCGAACATTGTAATCCGCCGGTCGTTTGCACCGAGGTTGAAAATATCTTCAGTAACTTGCCTGTAATTGTGCATCAAAGTTCTCCTTTGTGAAATTTTTTAAATTCGCATTATCAAGCTTAGTATACTTCACTCGTCCCGAAACATCATCTTTGGCATAGAACGAGCAGTAATTCTCATGCTGGAACTGGCAATATTAAGATTGTGATTTTATTCCAAGGGGTGTCCGCAATCTTTGGGCAGGTCAACCAATTTGGGCGATTATTGAGCATTCGAGATTGGGACCTGCCCTTACAATTGTGTGTATTAAGTGACTTGCAATCTTATTGAGCGCTTCTATCACTGCTATCAAAATCACGTATAGCGCGTAATATTTATTGACAAACGATAAATTCTGTCTTATACTGCACTCATAAGACAAATTCGCCGGTTTGGTTCCGGCACGGAGGTTTGATTATGAAAACTAAAGTTCAAACAGTGATTATCGAAGTGGGAGTGATTGTCGGGATGCTTTTGCTGATTGCAATCGGCGTATATCTTGTTCCATTCTCGCATGAAGTGGCAAGTGCTAACCCAACAATCACTTACATGCGCATACCGGTTTTGATTATGGGTTGGGCTATTTTGGCTTGTGGCATTGCGGCTCTTGTAAAGGCAATTTTGCTTTTGGAGCGAATCCGCAAAGACCGGATTTTCGAACCGGGTTCAGTAAAGCTCATAAAGGGAATCGGTTGGTGTGCCTACGCCGCAATCCTTCCATTAATCGCATTATACATTTATACCGAGGTGAATGTCGCCGCTTCTATTACCAATCTTTATGTCGGCTTAGGGATGGCGCTATTCTTTATCATTGGGTTATTTTTCTTTATGGTCGCATCGCTTTTCCAAAAAGCGGTTGATTATAAAGAAGAAAACGATTTAACGGTTTGAGGTTGAAATGGCTATTATCGTAAATTTAGATGTAGAACTGGCGAAGAAAAAAATGAGCCTGACCGAACTTTCTGAAAAAGTTGGTATCACAATGAGCAATCTTTCCAATTTAAAAACCGGAAAAGTTCGCGCTATCCGCTTCTCGACGCTTGAAGCTATATGTGAGGCCCTTCAATGCCAGCCGGGTGATATATTGGAATATCGGGAATAAGCTTTTCGTCAAAACTTGAAAAACTCAATTTATGAACTAAACTTTAATTCGAAAGGAATGTTGATAATGATTGAATCGATTATAAACCGGAGAAGTATCCGTAAATTTCTTGATAAGCCACTTGAAGAAGAAAAATTAACTACAATTCTGGAAGCTGCCAGGCTGGCACCTTCCGGTAATAACGCACAACCCTGGCATTTTATCGTCATCAAAGATGAAGAAGCCAGGCAAGTTCTGGCGCAAGCTGTCAACGAGCAAACCTGGATTGCAAAGGCACCGGTTGTGATTGTTGCCGTTGCCGATTCAACAAGAGGAAAGGAAGCTTCGGCCGGGACTTTTGTTGACGAAGAAAGCCCTTCAATGGATTTGAAGCGCGGCATTCGCGATACGACGATTGCCGTAAGCCATATCTTGCTTGAGGTTGACAATCAGGGCTTGGGTGCTTGCTGGTGTGGCGGTTTCACTCAAAAGAGCGTTCGCCCGGTTCTGGGCATCCCGGAAGATAAATTTGTGGTCGCAGTGATTCCAATTGGCTATCCTGCCGAGAAGCCGGAGCCCAGACCACGCAAATCTTTGGATGAAATTGTCAAAATTGGTCATTGGTAAATACTGAAATTTTGACCAAAGAAGTTACTTGCATAATAAATCCCCCTCCAGAGAGGGGGATTTATTATTAGCCTAAAATAGTTAAGAATTAATGGTTTAATCAGCGTAGCTCAAACCGAGGTCTTTTGCTTGCACAGTTAATCCCGAAAAATTTTCGAAAGTCAAATCGCGGAAATTATGCCCGGTATTCTGATTGAAAACGCGAAGCAAGGCGCTATAACTGTTGTTGATCCGTTGCTCCCAAGCCATTCCCAGACTTGCGGCTGCGGTTCGAACCTGGTCAGAGCTTTCGCCTTCCAGTTCTATAAATAAGCCATAAGGCATCTCATCGACCGAAAGCGTAACGCCATCCAGGAAGTAATTTGTGCGATATTTTTCGTAAACCATAAGCACTTCATAGCCCAAAGCCGTCAAAAGCTTTTTGCCTGTTTCAAAATCGGAAAGCGCTACCTCAATTTCCTGCCTGTGGATAACGTCATCTTGCACAATTCCGGGACCTTTAAAAGTTAAAAAAGTTTTGAAATCCTGGCGCAAACGCAAAATCTGCTGCTTTTCAGAAAGGTAGCGATTGGCTTGGTCGAAGCGTAAATTGAGTTCATGAACGCGCTCTTGGGTACAGATGAGGTTCAGCTCTGCAATTTTACGAGTCAAGTTTCCCAAATTTCTAATCAGAAACTTGACTTCAATCTCCTGATTCATCACGGTCCCTTTTACGAATAGCCGCTGTGTACAAACCAGCCAACAGTAGCCAAACAAGATGCAAAATGATGGGCAAAACCAGGCTTCCGCCAGCTTGGTCCGGCGACCAAAGAACAAGCTTTTCCAACCAAATCAGAGCGATGGTCGTCAAAGCGGACGCCCATAACATAGGGACTTGCCAGGATCGTCCGTCGCGCAAACCTAAATAAGCAGCAATCCCGAGAATCAGGATAATCGCGCCGCTGATAATCAGATAAGGTGGCAAATAGGCTGGGAAATCCAACTCAAACATTGCGCCTTTGCGCATAATGGTATTAAAGGCTCTGCTAAACCCAAATACAGAAGCAAAGGTTACACTTGCCATAGAAAGCAATCGCAAGGTATTCCGCCAAGGATTAGGCTTTTCATCAGGGTCTTTAAGGTCAAAAAGATTAAGCATTATCATTCTCACTTTCGTTTATATCGGTTAGGTATCCCAGGTTTGCTAATGCCTGGGCAATTGCTTTTTCGCCACCCTTTTTGAGGATGACATCGGTTGGCCCCAGGCTTTCGCCCAGCCAATGGGAGGCTTTGGAATCACGCAAGGCTTGCAAAATTTCAGGTGAAGCAAGTCGCAGGATTGTTTCAGTTTGAATCGCAGCTTGCTTGCCCTCGGTTTCCCAAGCTTTGATGGCTTTGTAAAGTTGAGGGGGCAAGCCGTTTTCGGCATTTTTGCGCAAGAGCTGAATCAGATGTTTTGGCAAGAGGGCTTGCTTTTCGGCATTGCTGAGTGATGCCGGAGTGATTTGGTAAGTGCCACTTTCTGCGCTAACCTCCAGCCATTGCGCAAAACGGGAAATTTGGTAGCGGGCAAGCCTTTGTGACCGATTGGTCATCATGATTTTCCCCGTTGAACTGAGTTGAATCGGCTCATTTTCAATTTCGGAAACAAGCTGTTCGGGGGAAGACTCAAATAGGAAAAAGATTGGTTTAAGGCGGAAGAGGATTTGATTTTTCTCATCAAAGCTAAGAGCGAGATCTGCCAAACCGAGGAGGGGAAGCATGACGGTAAGAATATAGGAGATTAGTTTGCCCTCAAGTTGCTCCCAGCTCTCAAAGCCGTTAAAGGTTTCGACCTCTTTGACAGGCTCGAAGAAATCAAAGGGCAATAACGTTTGCTCAGGGAGAGAGGGTTTTGAAACCACGGTCCAACTGAAATATTCTTCTTGTTCGCGCAAAAAATCCGGTTTATTGGTTTTTATCAAACTCACCAAATCATCCAGACGATACCATTGCTCAGCTTCCAGG
>JAGOIM010000060.1 GCA_017995665.1 Anaerolineaceae bacterium
CATATGGTAAATCTAGGGAGTGTTAGTGGATAAGTGTCAAAAAACTCTACATACTATTGACACCATAGTTGAATTGTCTTATACTGATATATTGCACTTAAAAATGTATTGAATGCGTGGATTGCAGGTTGCCCCACGCTTTTATCACGTTAGGAGATATGAATGCCAGAACTGATGACACCCAAAAATTACGCAAGAATTCCCGTTGGGCTCAAGTTACCTAATCTCATCGAAACCCAAATCGAATCCTTTCAACGCTTGAAGGATGAGGGTTTGGGTAGTTTATTCAACGAAATTTCTCCCATTGTTTCTTATGGCGGGGACCTGCGTCTGCACTTCCCCGGCGATACAGAAATGGCTAAACAATTTAATTTATCTTATTGGTTCGAGGAACCTAAAAACACGATTGAGGAATGTCTTGAGCGTGATCTGACCTATTCTCGGCCGCTTTACATTTCTGTTCTTCTTGATGGGGGCGAGTCTGCCAATAAAATGAAGCACGATCTCTTTTTGGGCGATTTCCCTGAGATGACGCCCAAAGGCACTTTCATTATTAATGGAAGTGAGCGTGTGGTTGTTTCTCAATTGATTCGTTCTCCGGGTGTTTATTTTGAAGCTGAATTAGACCGGACGAGTGGCAGGATGATGTCTACCGCTAAGTTGATACCTGACCGCGGCGCCTGGATGGAGTTTGAGACCCGAAAGAATGATTTCATTATTTTGAAATTCAATCGGAAACGCACTGTGCCGATTACCGTCTTTTTGCGCGCTTTGGCAGCTTTGAATGACAAGGAATTCAAAGTCGAACCATTAGTAACAGGCAGCGACGAGGAAATTCTGGCACTTTTTGCGGATGTCGACACGAATCATGAACATCTCTATATTCAAAACTCCCTTGAGCAGGAGCCAGAATATGATTTGAGCAATTACAGCATTGCTGAAGCGGCTTTAATTGAATTTTACAAACGTTTGCGCCCGGGTGAACCTCCTCAGTTGGATAACGCCCGTAATTATGTTAAAGAGCAAATCTTTGATTCACGTCATTATGACCTTGAAAGAGTCGGTCGCTATAAACTGAATCAGAAACTGGATTTGGAAGAAAAAGTCTCGCTTGACCAGCGCACGGTTACCGCTTATGACATTATTCGCATTATCCGGCACATGATTCGGATTAATAACAGCGAAATTCCCGCTGATGACATTGACCACCTTGGCAATCGTCGTTTAAAGACGGTTGGCGAGTTGATCCAAAACAAACTGCGTGTTGGTTTGCGCAGAATGGAGCGGGTTATTAAAGAGCGTATGTCGATTCGCGATCAGGGAACGAGCGCTTCACCGGTTAGTCTGGTGAATATTCGCCCGCTGGTTGCTTCTTTACGCGAGTTTTTCGGTTCGAGTCAACTTTCTCAATTCATGGAAGAGACCAACCCACTCTCAGAACTGCGTCATAAACGAACCGTTTCGGCCTTGGGCCCCGGTGGTCTGCGCCGTGAACGAGCTGGTTTTGATGTTCGTGACGTTCACTTTTCTCATTATGGCCGAATTTGCCCGATTGAGACTCCTGAAGGACCAAACATTGGTTTGATTGGACGTTTGGCTACTTATGCCAGAGTGAATGAATTTGGCTTTATCGAAACACCTTATCGCAAGGTTTACCGTTCGATGAAGGGCGATGATCCCAATTTGGTTAATCACCTTTTGCGCCAAAATATCACAGACCCACAGAGCGGCGAAGTAGTTTACGAAGCCGAAACCAGGGTTACGCCTGAGATGTTTGAGAAAATTAAGTCTTTCAAGATTGAAGAGATTTTAGTTCGTCCCTATGTCAGCGATGAATATGTTTATATGAACGCTGATGCGGAAGATAAATTTGTTATTGCGCAAGCCAATGCGCCGATGAACGAATATAACGAATTCCTGAAACGCAACAGTTGCCGCTTCCATAATCAGTTTGCGATTTACGATTATGAAAATATCGATTACATTGATGTTTCCCCCAACCAGGTAGTTGGTGTTTCAGCGGGTTTGGTGCCATTCCTCGAGCATGACGATGCCTCGCGTGCTTTGATGGGTTCCAACATGCAGACGCAAGCGGTTCCGCTTTTGCGCCCCGAAGTGCCTTTGGTCTCGACCGGCATGGAAGAAGTTGCCGTAGCAGATTCCGGGCAAATTATGGTTGCGGAAAAAGATGCCGAAGTTATTTCGGTAACCGGTGACAGTTTGGTGATGAAAGAATCAGATACCGGAATGCTTAAGTTCCATAAGTTGCGCAAATATCAACGTTCTAACCAGAGCACTTGTATTGACCAACGCCCTGCAGTGGTTAAAGGCCAAATTGTCCACAAAGGTGATGTGATTGTCGATTCCTCTTCTACGCAAGACGGTAAACTGGCAATTGGTCAAAACGTCGTGATTGCTTTCCTTCCATGGGAAGGTTTCAACTTTGAAGATGCTATCCTGATTTCTGAACGCCTGGTGGAAGAAGATCGTTACACCAGCGTCCACATTGAGAAATTTGAGGTGGAAGCACGCGACACCAAATTAGGACCCGAAGAAATCACACGCGAAATCCCCAATATCGGCGAAGACACCATTCGCGATTTGGACGAAACCGGTATTATCCGCGTTGGTGCCGAAGTTGGTCCAAACGATATTTTGGTTGGCAAGATTACCCCGAAAGGCGAAAAGGAATTAACCCCGGAAGAGCGCCTTTTGAGAGCAATTTTTGGTGAAAAATCACGAGATGTCAAAGACACTTCCTTGCGAATGCCCCATGGCGAACGCGGTATTGTGGTTGATGTTAAAGTATTCACCCGTGAAGAAAACAATGATTTGAGTGCCGGAGTGGACAAGATGGTCCGCGTTTCTGTGGCGCAGCGTCGAAAGATTACCGCCGGTGATAAGATGGCCGGCCGTCATGGTAACAAAGGTTGTGTATCGATGGTTCTGCCGGTTGAGGATATGCCTTTCCTTGAGGACGGCACCCCGATTGACATTATTCTGAATCCGCTCGGTATTCCCGGTCGTATGAATATCGGTCAGGTTCTGGAAGCAGAGCTTGGCTGGGCAGCCCGCAGCCTCGGCTTCCGGGCAGTTACACCGGTTTTTGACGGTGCCACTGAAGCTGAAATTGAAGCAGAATTGGTTCGTGCCTGGATGATTGACGAAGCTTGGCGTGTTACCGCTGAAAAAGGTTTTGCCTGGTTGGACGGGATTGAGCATGACCCAGAAATGATTAAAGATGATGACGAAGTTCGCCTGCTTTATCTGGAAGAGCGTTTGAGCGGTCGCGATGTTGACATGTTCGAAATTCGCGAAAACAACATTTTGGCTCGTCGGGCGGCTTTGAATCTTTGGTTGGAAGACGAAGGCTTTGACCCCACCGGAATCACCTCCTTCCCCGAAGAAAAAGTGAGCGTTGCTGATCGAAAATTCCGTGATGATAACGCCGTCAGAGCTTGTTTGGTGCTTTGGGCAAAGAAGAACGGCTATGAAATTGAGCGCGGGCTTGAACGTGTGGAGATGGAAAGCAAAGCCAAAGAAATTATGCTTGAGACCAACAATCCCATTCCGACACTGGGCAAGCAAATGGTTCGCGATGGTCGCACGGGATCTTTGTATGATCAACCGGTTACGATTGGCGTGATGACCATGCTGAAACTGCATCACTTGGTGGAAGATAAGGTTCATGCCCGCTCCACTGGCCCATACAGCTTGGTTACTCAACAGCCTCTGGGCGGTAAGGCTCAATTTGGCGGTCAGCGCTTCGGTGAAATGGAAGTTTGGGCATTGGAAGCTTATGGTGCCGCTTACACTTTGCAAGAAATGCTGACTGTGAAATCTGATGATGTCGTCGGCAGAAATGCCACTTACGAGCACATTGTTCAGGACAAACCAATTGAAGCTCCCGGTATTCCGGCGGCTTTCCAGGTTTTGGTTAAAGAATTGCAATCACTCAGTTTGGCAATTGAAGCGATTATGGATGATGGCGAAGTTGTTAAATTTGGCAAAGATCAAGAAAAAACACGTCGCCAGCGCGTCCCAACCGGTTTGATGGATCAGGGCGCTGATGTCTTTAGCAAGCTTAACATGGGTGATAAGGGATTTTAGGTGTTACAAGAGGTGAAACTAACGCTTGACGTAATGATGAAAGGCGTGTTAGAATAATCCCTCGTTCCTGACAGGGAAGTTTATATCTGTCTGTCAGATTATATAGGCTAAAAGAGCCATCCGTAATATTGATGGCTTTGTTTATTGAATAATAAATTAGAAAGATTATTAGGTAGTACGGAGGCAAGGTGCCAACAATTAACCAATTGGTTCGAAAAGGTCGAAAGACAAAAAGTCAAAAAAGCAAATCGCCAGCTTTGCAATATACTTTGAATTCGGAGAAACAACGCCGAACTCGCCAGGCTAAGGGTGCTCCCCAGAAACGTGGCGTTTGTACAGTCGTGCGTACAATGACCCCCAAGAAACCGAATTCTGCATTGCGCAAAATTGCTCGTGTTCGTTTGAGCAATGGCATTGAAGTAACCGCTTATATTCCCGGCGAAGGGCACCAGCTTCAAGAGCATAGTGTTGTTTTGGTCCGCGGCGGCAGAGTTAAAGATTTACCTGGTGTGCGTTATCACATCGTTCGTGGAACCCTGGACAGCACCGGTGTTGCTAATCGCAAACGCGCTCGTTCCAAGTACGGCGCCAAACGCGCAGAAGCTTAATTTGTGAGGAATAGATATGTCTAGAAGAATTAAACCAGAAAAGCGAATTACTCCCCCGGATGTGAAGTATAACAGCGTTCACCTGCAGATGGTCATCAATCGCATTATGCTTGACGGCAAAAAAAGTACAGTTACCCGTCATGTCTATGCTGCGCTTGATATGATCACCGAAAAGACCGGCAAAGAAGGTATCGAAGTTTTTGAAACCGCTTTGAAAAACGTCAGCCCAATGATGGAAGTTCGCCCCCGCCGTATTGGTGGTGCGACTTATCAGGTGCCGATGGAAGTTTCTCCGGAACGCCGGGTTACTCTGGCAATGCGCTGGATTATTAATGCCTCCCGTGCGAGGTCCGGCAAATCCTATTCTGAGAAATTGGCAGCTGAATTGATGGATGCCGCAGATAATCAGGGCGCTTCAATTCGCAAACGTGAAGAAACACATAAGATGGCAGAGGCTAACAGAGCATTCTCTCATTTCCGAATGTAGTTCTGGTCTTTAACAAAATAGGAATATAAAATGACAAACTTTCCGCTTGAGCGTTATCGTAATATTGGCATCATTGCACACATTGATGCAGGCAAAACCACAACGACCGAGCGGATTTTGTTTTATACCGGCAAAACCTATCGTTTAGGCAATGTTGATGACGGTACAACCGTTACCGACTGGATGCCCGAAGAACGAGAGCGTGGGATTACCATCGTTTCTGCGGCTGTGACTGCCGAATGGAAAGACCATCTGATCAACATCATCGATACACCGGGGCATATCGACTTCACTGCCGAAGTGCAGCGCTCTTTGCGCGTGCTGGATGGCGGTGTGGTTGTTTTTGACTCTGTGCAAGGTGTTGAGCCGCAAAGCGAAACCGTATGGCGTCAGGCTGATAAGTTTGGCGTTCCCCGAATTTGTTTTTCAAATAAAATGGATCGAACCGGTGCTTCTTATGAACGCACAATTGAGAGCATCAAAGAACGACTGGGTGCCAATGCGCTTCAAATGCAGCTTGCTATCGGTTCTGAAAGTAATTTCAGCGGTGTTGTCAACCTTTTAGAAGAAAACGCCGTCATATATAATGAAACCACCGGGTCAACGCCTGAATTTGTTGATATTCCGGAAGAATATAAGGCTGAAGCAGCTGAAAAGCGGGCAATATTAGTTGAGCGGATTGCAGAATTAGACGAAGAGCTGACTGAACGATTCCTCGAAGGCGAAGATATCAGCCTGGCGGAATTAAAATTGGCATTGCGCAAAGCAGTTATTGCCAACCAGGCAAGTCCGGTATTTTGTGGCTCAAGTTTGAAGAACAAAGGTGTTCAATTGGTTTTGGACGCTGTAATTGACTATTTGCCTTCTCCGCTGGACATTCCTCCCGTAACAGCAACGCTTGTTCGGAACGGTGAAGATGTTTTGCGACACGCCAAAGATGACGAGCCGATGGCCGCGCTCGTTTTCAAAATCGTTTCCGACCCTTATATGGGACGCTTGGCTTATATCCGGGTTTATTCCGGCAAAGTTAAGCAAAACTCGACGGTTTTGAACTCCTCAAAAGATAAAAAAGAACGAATCGGTCGTTTGTTGCGTATGTATGCCGACCGACGTGAAGATATTGAAGAATTAGGTGCCGGTGACATTGGCGCAATCCTCGGTTTGAAGTTTAGCTTTACCGGTGATACGCTTTGCGATACGAACGAAGCGGTTTATATGGAAGATATTGATTTTCCCGAACCGGTTATTTCGATTGCGATTGAACCAAAAACCAAAGCCGATCAGGATAAAATGTCCGAATCTTTGGTTAAATTGGCTGAGGAAGACCCGACGTTCCGCGTTCGCCAAGACGAGGCAACCGGTCAAACGGTTATCTCCGGTATGGGCGAGTTGCACCTTGACGTTTTGGTTACGCGTTTGATGCGCGAATTCAAAGTTAAGGCAAATGTCGGCAAACCACGTGTTGCTTATCGGGAGGCAATTACCAAACCGGTGATGAATCACAGCTACCGCTACGTCAAACAAACCGGTGGACATGGTCAATATGGCCATGTGGTTTTCAATCTGGAACCCTTGGACAGTGGCTCCGGTATGGTTTTTGAAAACAAGATTGTCGGTGGAGCTATCCCCAAAGAATATATCGGCGCAATTGAAAAAGGTTTTTACGAAGCTTGCGAGAGTGGACCACTGGCTGGTTTTACTATGACCGACGTCAAATTCACTTTGATTGATGGCTCTTACCATGAGGTTGACTCGAGCGAAATGGCTTATCGCATGGCAACCATTTTTGGTATCCGCGAAGCTGCAGAAAAAGCCAACCCGGTTATTCTCGAGCCGATTATGCAGGTTGAGGTTACGGTTCCCGAAGAATACACCGGCGATGTTATCGGACAGATTAATTCGCGCGTTGGCAGTGTTCTCGGTTTGGACGATCGCTTTGGAAATGCAAAAGCAATTCATGCTGAAGTTCCGCTTTCAGAATTGTTTGGATACGCGACTGAGTTGCGCTCCGCTACTCAGGGGCGTGGTGTTTTTACCATGGAATTTAAACATTACGCAAAAGTCTCAGACGCCTACATGAAGAAAATTTTAGGGCGACTTGGCTAAAAATCAAATTGTTATCAGCAGCCTTAGGGCTGAATGAAATATTATTGAAAGAAACAGGAAAATTATGGCTAAACAAAAAATTAGAATCCGCTTGAAGGCTTACGACCATCGCATTCTGGATCAGTCTGCGAAACGTATCGTTGAAACCGCTGAACGCTCCGGCGCTCAGGTTGTCGGCCCCGTACCCTTGCCCACCCGTATTGAAAAATATACCGTTCGCCGCGCTACCTTCATTGACAAAGATTCTCAGGAACATTTTGAGATCCGTACTCACAATCGCCTGATTGACGTCTTGGAACCCGATTCCAAAACCATTGATATGCTCATGCGCCTGGCATTACCTGCCGGTGTTGACATTGAAATCAAGATTTAGTCGCGATTAATTTTGACCGGTTGCTTTGCTATGTTGTGAAAACAGGGCAAAGGAATCTTTACAACTTATGAAAATTCCGAGTTCTCGCAAGAGGCTCGTGTTTTCGTTTTTAAAGTCAGGTAACAGGAAATAGGAAACAGGAAACAACAATGTTTCGCCCTTTTCTAAAAATCTTTTTGATTCTTAATCATTGCATATAACATTCTTTCAACTTCATTACACAATTCAAAAGCCTTTTCTGTTTGTTCACGTGTTAAATAATTGACGCGGATGCAAATTTCGAGCTGAGTTTCAACCTCAGCTTTTGAACCACGGGCAATATTGAGGAATCGAGAATAATCTTTTGATGCCTGACGAGCATTTCCTTCAGCAATGTTTGAAGGAATGGATGTTGCTGCCCGACGAATTTGATTGATTAGTCCATAGGTTTCATCTTTTGGCAAAAACTTTGATAAAGAGTAGACCTCTTCTACTAAGTCTAGACTTTTTTGCCATACTATTAAATCTCTAAAATCACTCGTCGCCATAATTTCTCAGGGTCGTCAACAAAAAATCGGACAAAAACTTAAGAGACATTGATTCTGATTTCCTGTTGAACATCTAACAAGAACTTTGTTGGGCTTAGATAGCCTAATCTTTTCTGAACCCGAGATCTATTGTAAT
>JAGOIM010000003.1 GCA_017995665.1 Anaerolineaceae bacterium
TGAACGCATTGCCGAACTACTTTTTGAAATGGCGGAGGCATAGCAAAATAGATGATTAGCTTAAATTTCGTCTTCTACCTCTTCGTCATTCTCTTTGCGGTTATCGGTTTTATTCGCGGTTCTCGCAAAGAAATTGTTGTCGTAGTTTCAGCTGTATTGGCTGTTTTCATTATCGAAGTTATCGTTACTAAATTTTTCCCTGTGGTCGATAACACGAAAGCTCTGATTACAAACTTGATTATTCTCTTCGTCTTGGCATTTTTTGGCTATCAAACTCCAGCCTACCGGAGACTCTCCGACACTGGAAGATTTGATCGATCTTCTATCTCCGAAATGTTATTCGGCGCATTAGCCGGTGCGGTTAACGGTTACATTCTCTTTTCCTCTGCCTGGTATTACATCGCTAAAGCAGCTTACCCCTTTAGCTGGATTTCAGCACCCGACGGAGCCAGCGAAGTTGGTGCTGCTGCCCTCAAACTGCTCGAAAATTCCTTTCCAATGGTAGTCACCGGACCATGGCTCTACGGTATATTAGCGGCAACCGTTGCAATTTTATTGGTGGTGATTTTATGACCAAGAAAGTGCACTTTATCGGAATTGGCGGTAGCGGAATCTCAGCCATTGCTCGCATGCTCCTGGAAAGAGGCTGGCAAGTGAGTGGTACCGATTTGCATACCTCCCCCTACTTCGAAGCGCTCAGCGCCTTAGGTGCTAACACGCGCTTGGGCCACCACCCCGAACTTGCTTTGCAGTCTGATTTGGTTATTCGCTCTTCAGCCGTCAAAGATGACGATTTAGAAGTTCGCGCAGCTCAGGCTATCGGACATCCCGTTTTGAAACGTTCGGAATTTTTGCCCCAGCTCACCGAAGGTTCAAGCACTTTGGCAGTTGCCGGATCACATGGCAAAACCACCACAAGTGCAATTTTGGTACATCTTTTGCAGGCAGCCGCTCTCGACCCCAGTTTCATCCTCGGTTCGGAAATAAAGAACCTGCACAGTAACGCCCACTCCGGAAAAGACAAGCTCTTTGTTATCGAAGCGGACGAATATGATTACATGTTCCTTGGTTTGAAACCTTTCGTTAGCCTGATTACCAATATTGAATATGATCATCCCGATTTCTTCCTCACTCCGGAAATCTACACTCAGGCTTTTGTTGATTTCCTCAACAAGACCGATAAAGATGGCACAATTTTGCTCGGTGGAGACGATTTTGGCATTCAGGAAATGCTGAAAAACCATTCTTTCCCCAACAATCAGGTTTTGACCTATGGCTTTGAGGACGGAAACGATTATCAAATCACCGGCTATCAGGCAGAAAATGGCATCCAAACTTTTTACCTGTCCACACCGGATAAACGGTCCTTTGGACCTTTCAAGATTAACCAACCCGGCAAATTTAACGTTGCCAACAGCGCTGCTGCTTTAGCGGTTGTCAATTTGCTCAATCTCGATTTGAAAACTTTGACCAATGCCTTACTCACTTTCGAGGGCACCAGTCGTCGCTTTGAATTGCTTGCTGGAAACGAAAACATCAAAATCTTCAACGATTATGGGCATCACCCCAGCCAGCTTTTGTTAACTGTCGAAGCAGCCCGCCAGAAATATCCCGAAGCTAAAATTTGGGCAATTTGGGAACCGCACACTGCCAGCCGCACCGAACGCTTGCAGCACGAATTTGCCAATGCACTCAAAACTGCCGATCACAGCATCATTTTAAGACTTTATGGAGCACGTGAGGATGATTCCTCTTTCAATCCTTCTCAAATTGCAGAAGAAGTGAACGACGAAAATTGCCTTTACATTCCTGTTTACAACGATGCGGTGGAATACATATCCACTCATTTGACCGGAAATGACCTGATGATTGTCTTTTCCGCCGGAAAGGGACCGGAATTTGCCCAGTTACTCTGTGACGAATTGAAATTGGAGAGTAAAAATGACTAATTTGCCAATCAATAAACTACGCGAAGTTTTTGGCGATCGTCTTCAGGAAGAAGTTCGCTTAACCAATTACACAACTACCCGTGTCGGTGGTCCGGCTGCCGGTTTTATCTCGATTCACACCAGACAAGAGATGGAATCCACCTTGAAAACGCTTTGGGAGCTGGACATCCCCTATCATATTTTAGGAAGCGGTTCCAACCTCCTAATCAGCGATAAAGGCTATGACGGAATCATCATTCATAACCGCAGTCATAACGTAAAGGTCAACACCAAAGTTGACCCGCCCGTCATCATTGCCGAGAGCGGTGCCGGTTTAGGCGAATTTGCCCAAATTACCTCCCGGCGTGGTGTCAGCGGTTTTGAATGGGCAAACAGCATCCCCGGAACTGTCGGTGGTGCGGTTTATGGCAATGCCGGAGCGCACGGAACCGAAGTTGCCGACAGGCTCCAGTCAGCCCTCGTGCTCTCACGTGAACACGGAACGCAACTGCTCAGCAAGGAAGAGATGGGTTATGAATATCGTTCCAGCAAGTTCAAACGCGAACATCAAGATGTAGTTATCTTGGAAGCCACCTTTGTCGGTGAGATGTCCGACCCACAAACCTGCATGGATTTGCTCCACGAACTGACCGAAAAACGGCGTAAAACCCAACCTCAGGGTCCCTCTTTCGGCTCCACCTTCAAAAATCCGCAAGGGAACTTTGCCGGAAAATTACTGGCAGAAGTCGGAATGAAAGGCCTTACTTGTGGAGGTGCTTCCTTTAGCGAAAAACACGCCAACTTCATTATCAACAACGGGAATGCCAGCGCACAGGATTATTATTGCCTGATTCAAACTGCCAAAAAAGCAGTTTTGGACCAGTTTGGTATCGAACTCTTCCCCGAAGTTGAGTTTTTAGGAGAATTTGAAGATGTCGACTAAGCTTAATCTTGTCCTGATTTTTGGTGGTAAATCCGGAGAACATGATGTCTCCCTTATGTCTGCCCGCTCAGTGTTAAAAGCTGTTGACAGAGAGAAATACAACGTTTTCCAAGTTGGCATCACCCGCCAAGGCCGCTGGACCTACGGCACAAACACGCTGGAGAACTTCGAACAAGGCACTCAAGACAGCTTGAATGATGCCTTGATCACAACCAAAGTCGAACGCCCTGCTCTCTATGAAGTTGTCGATGGTACTTTGCAAAAGATTACCCAAATTGACGTGGTTTTCCCCATCTTGCATGGCACTTTTGGCGAAGACGGAACTATTCAGGGACTCTTTGAGATCCAAAATTGCGCCTATGTTGGCGCGGGTGTTTTGGCATCTTCCCTGGCAATGGATAAATCACTTTGTAAGGACGTCATCGCCGCAGCCGGAATACCCGTGTTGGAATATAAAACTTTCAATCGTAAACAGATTGAGACTAATTTAAAAGAAGTGGTTAAAGAAGCCGAGCAAATCAGCCCATATCCGCTTTTTGTCAAACCGGCAAACCTCGGTTCATCGGTTGGAATCAGCAAAGCCAAAAACTACCAGGAATTAGAAGAAGCCTTGCGCTTTGCCGCACTTTATGACCGTCGCATTTTAGTTGAACGCGGTATTGAAGCCCGTGAAATCGAACTAAGTGTTCTCGGAAATGAAGATCCAATCGTCTCTCAACCTGGCGAAATTGTCCCCGGCGATGAATTTTACACTTACCAGGACAAATACCTCTCCGGCGATCCCGAAGTGGCTATCCCAGCTCCCTTGCCCTTTGAATTACAGGCAAGAATTCAAGCCTGGGCAATCCGGGCTTTCAAAGCGATTGACGGTGCCGGATTATCGAGAGTCGATTTCTTACTTGATAAAAAAGACGGCAAGGTTTATTTCAATGAAATCAACACCATGCCGGGCTTCACACAAATTAGCATGTTCAGCAAACTCCTCGCCCACGACGGTTTAGCTTACAGTAAGCTGATTGACCGCCTGATTGAACTGGCGATGGATCGGAAAGCTGAGCAGGCCATTACCATTCGATCCTTTGAGGTGGGGAATGGCAGATAAGAACGAAATGTCACGGGCAGATCAGGTTCGCGCACGTCGCAAGATTGAACCGGTGCAGCGTAAAGCGATCCCTCGTGCAGATGCCGGAACATCGCGCAATGCAAGCAACGTGTCGCGTGTAGTTTCACGTCACAATACATATCGTTCCGACAGCTACACCAGCTCCAACCGGCCGCGCAAACAAGTTTACATTTCCACCGGAACTCCGGGAAGCGAACTCCGTTTGCCATCATTGCCTCAAATTCGTTGGAGTTGGCGTTGGCTTTCCCTTGCGCTGGCAATTGGCATGGTCGTTTTGCTCGTTCTGATGTGGAATTCCGCTATGTACAAGGTCAACACTGTCAATCTAAGTGGTGGAATTCGCGTACCGGCAGAGGAAGTGAAGTCAATTCTCAATGTAAGCGGTGAATCAATTATTCACGTCAAACCGACTGAGGTCGAAGAGCAGATTTTAGCTACTTTCCCCGATATCAAAGCCGCGCATGTTTCCGTCGCTATGCCCAACACGCTTGACGTAGTGATTGAAGAACGCATCCCCGCTCTCCTTTGGATGGAAGGCGAGGATCCTCTCTTTTGGATTGATCAGGATGGCTACGCCTTCACAGTCCGTGGAGAAGCCAACCTGCCCATTCGGGTTTATGCCAACACAACACCTCCTTACGCTTTAGGCTATCTTGACTCCCAAACAGAGTCAGATGACGAAACAGCTGAAGCCAATTCAAGGCTAAAACCGGCAATCGACCCCATTTTTGTATTAACCGTTCAAAGATTGAACACGATCAAACCACCCGATTCGCCCCTGCTCTATGACGAGCATAACGGCCTCGGTTGGACTGACCCACATGGTTGGCAAGTTTACTTTGGCATCAAAAATGAAGACATTGACATGAAATTATTGGAATACGAAAATATCGTGAATGCCATCCTGGACAAAAACTTGCAACCAGTGTTAATAAGCATGGAATTTCTCCACGCACCTTTCTATCGTTTGGAGCCTTGATTATGGAAGAAGAAGCAATTGTAGTTGGATTAGATGTAGGAACATCAAAAGTTTGCGCCCTCGTTGCGAGGGTCGAGAATATGACAAATTTACGCATTCTCGGTGTCGGTATTGAACCTACGCAAGGAATTCGTAAAGGCACTGTTACCGATATCAATGCCGCCTCAGAATCAATCGCCCGTGCCTTCGAAAAAGCCGAGCGCACATCCGGCTATGAGATTAACAGTGCAATAGTAAACCTTGCCGGCACTCAGGTTTCCTCTTTTACAAACAAGGGCATAGTCGGAATTTCCGGCCGGGTTATCAACCAGGAAGACGTCTTCCGGGCCCTCGAAAACGCCCAGGCAATTGAAGTGCCCCACAATCGTGAGATTGTCCACATGATTCAGCGTGGTTTTAAGATTGATGAGCAAGATGAAATCATTGATCCAATTGGTATGCACGGTTTTCGCATGGAAGTTGAAGCTCACATCATCACCAGTGCCGCATCAACTATGGAAAACCTGCGTCAATGCGTTTCCATGGCTGGCAGGAACGTTTCTCAATTTGTTCTCAACCCTCTCGCGTCCAGTGAGTCGATTCTTTCTAAAACTGAACGAGAAATGGGGGTTGTCGTAATCGACCTCGGAGCCGGAACCACCGGACTGGCAGTTTACGCCAAAGGTGATGTTTTCCATGCCAATGTTTTACCGGTTGGAGGAAACCATATTACATCCGACATCGCTCAGGGTTTGCGTTTGCCGATTGAAGTTGCCGAAGAATATAAATTAAAACATGGTTATGCGTTTTTGGATGATATTGAAGAGGGCGAGTTCTTTAACATCGTCGCATTCGGCTCCGAGCAAGCCCAAAAAATGGACCGTCGGGAGCTCGTCGACATCATTGAAGCCCGGGCAGAAGAAATCCTGATGATGGTCGAACAGGAAATTAAGCGCTCCGGTTACGATTCTGTGCTCCCTGCCGGTGTTGTACTTACCGGTGGCGGTTCCCAATTACCCGGCATTCAAAAATTGGCAGAGAAAATCTTAAACATGCCGGTTCGGATTGCAAAACCGGAAAAAATGGTCGGTCTCACCGATCAAATTAGCAGCCCTGCTTATGCAACCAGTGTTGGTTTGCTCAACTGGGGCATCCTATTTAGTGAAACTACGCCGCTTAATCCCAATGGGACCGGCGTTGGAAAAAAGTCATTTCGAATACCCAAAGCGGAAGGGTTTTTGAATTGGCTGAGAGGTATCCTACCCTAATTATTCAAGCATTTTGCCAGAGGAGATAAAAAATGGAAGCAAAACAATCTGAATCATTCGCAAGAATCAAAGTAGTAGGCGTCGGTGGAGGCGGCTGCAATGCCGTCAACCGCATGATCGCCGAAGGTCTGCAAGGCATCGAATTTATTGCCATCAACACTGATGCGCAAGCCTTGCTAAAGTCAAAAGCAGACGTCCGTGTTCGCATTGGCGACAAAGCCACCCGAGGTCTGGGTGCAGGCGGTGACCCTCGCGTTGGTAAAGCCGCAGCGGAAGAATCTGCTGAAGACTTATACGAAGTGCTCAAAGGCGCTGACATGGTCTTTGTCACTGCCGGAATGGGTGGCGGAACCGGAACCGGCGCTGCCCCTATTGTTGCTCAAATCGCCAAAGAAATTGGCGCTTTAACTATCGGTGTGGTTACCCGTCCCTTCGGTTTTGAAGGAACAACCCGCGCTCGTTCAGCCGAACAAGGCTCAATGGCGCTTAAGGAACATGCCGACACCCTGATTGTGATTCCAAACGATCGTCTCTTGCAAATCGTTAACCGAAATAGCGGTCTGAATGATGCTTTCCGTTTAGCAGACGACGTCTTGCGCCAGGGCATCCAGGGTATTTCCGAATTGATCACCATCCCCGGTTTAATCAACCTCGACTTTGCGGACGTACGCACAATTATGTCTCAGGGCGGTGCCGCTCTGATGGCTGTAGGTCAGGCTTCCGGCGAAGATCGTGCCCGCATCGCTGCTGAACAGGCGATTTCCAGCCAATTACTGGATGTAACCATCAACGGTGCCCGCGGTATCCTCTTTAACGTAACCGGCGGTCCGAACCTCTCCCTCTACGAGGTCAACCAGGCAGCGGCGATTATCAAAGAAACTGCCAGTTCCGATGTCAATATGATTTTCGGAGCCGTGGTTGATGAAAGTATGGGTGATAAAATTAGAATCACTGTTATTGCTACCGGTTTTGACAGAAGTGCTGCTTCGTTGGAGGGGGAGCCAAGTTTTTTTCGCGGATCTCCTCAACTGAGACCAGCAGAACAACCTAAACCTTTAGACCACACGCAAGAAAAGAAGGAGCAGGATCAATCCATTAAGAGTCCAAGCAGCGATGAATATGTCTATTCAAGTAATGTGGATGTGCCGACCTTCTTACGAAATAAAAACAGGAACCGTTAATATTTCAGGTTCACCCTCTGGTATTGAACGAACTTTTCATCTCCTCCCTATTTTTGGGAGGAGATGAAAACATGCCCGCCCAAAATGAATACCTACAATCTTGAATCAATTTTTTCCATCTAAAAGGTTAACATTGCAAACTCAGAAATTCGAGTTTCCTAAAATCCTACTTTTTTTCAAAGTCAAAGCGCATTCTATCCTTTGATTTCGCATAAGTTTCTTCGTAAAAAACAAAAATTAAAATTTCCAATATTTTAAGGTTCAAAAGCCTTACAATCCATCCCCTTAGCCCTTCCTCATGTTAAACTTATAGCCTAAATCTAAGGCTATTATAAGAAACCACCCCAATATATAGGGTTAGAAGGAAACAAACAGCATGAAATGTCCATATTGTCAGGAAGCTGACACCAAGGTTATCGACACGACTAAAGATAACCACGGCGGGATTCGCAGACGGCGCCAATGCCAAAATTGTGGTCAGCGATTCAGCACCTATGAACGCCCGATCCTCACCACGCCTCTCATCATCAAGCGCGATGGTACCCGCGAACCTTTTGACCGCGATAAGCTCTTGCGCGGTTTACGTATGGCTTGCTCAAAACGCCCCATTACTGCCCAGCGTATCGAACAATTGGTTGATGACATTGAGTCCCAATTGCAAAAAAAAGGTCGTTCTGAAATCAATTCCCGTTTGGTTGGCGACCTCGCCTTCAAAGGCTTGAAAGAAATTGACCATATCGCTTACATTCGCTATGCCATTGTCTATTTGCGGATGGATGACCTGCATACAATCCAGGACGAAATAAACCACCTGCTCACAGAAGAAGAAAGCTAAGAGGCAAGCTATGACTGATTTAAAAATTGATAATTCGGGTTTGTTTCCCACTCCGCCCCTCCCGGAAGGCTTACCAACCATTGAATTGACTGACAATTCCCGTCAAATCCTTTCCAAACGTTATTTACGCCATGGCAAAGACGGAACACCGGTCGAAACCATTGAAGAAATGTTTTGGCGTATCGCCTGGCATGTTTCAAACCTTCCCGAGAGATCGGAAAACCACGAAGAACTCGCCCGGCATTTTTATACCATGCTGATTAGCAAAGCCTTCTTCCCCAATTCACCCACCTTCACCGGTGCAGGCACACCACTCGGACAACTGGCAGCTTGTTTTGTCTTGCCCATCTCGGATGATATGGGCCGTGCTTCTGACGGCATTTTTAGCAGCTTGCGCAATGCCGCCCTGATTCAACAAACCGGCGGTGGAAACGGCTTCAATTTCTCCCGCTTACGTCCTGCCGGTTCGATGGTCAAGGCTTCTGCCGGTCAGGCGACCGGTCCGGTTGGTTTCCTGAAAGTTTACGACAACGCCTTTGGCGAAATCGCCCAGGGCGGAACCCGTCGCGGCGCAAATATGGGCGTTTTACGCGTCGATCATCCCGATGTGGAAGATTTCATCGTCTGCAAAACCAGTGAAACCGCTATAACCAACTTCAATATCTCCCTGGCAATCAGCGATGATTTTATGAAGGCGGTAAAGGAAGATGCCGATTGGGAATTACGCTTCCCCGATATCCATTCCCCCGAATACAAAAAATTTAGCGGCACGATTACCCAGGCTCAAAAAGCCGGACTTCCAATCCGGACCTATAGAACCGTTAAAGCACGTGATTTGTTTGCCAAATTCGTCAAACAAGCACACCACAACGGCGAACCCGGCGCGCTCTTTATTGACGCTGCTAACCGTGAAAATCCTGTCCCTCATCTTTATGAGTTGGAATCCACCAACCCATGCGGAGAGCAATGGCTGGGACCTTACGAAAATTGCTGTTTAGGCTCGATCAACCTCAGCCAGCATTATGGCGAAAACGGTACTGTCGATTGGGATAAACTACGCGAAACTACCAAAACCGCCACGCTTTTCCTCGACCATGTCGTTGATAAAAACGCCTATGTTCCGGCCGTTCCCGAACTGCGCGAAGCCGCCTTAAATGCCCGCCGAATCGGTTTGGGCATCATGGGTTTGGCTGATTTGATGTACCATTGCGGTGTTCGCTACGGATCGGAAGAATCTTTGGATTTTTGCGGTCAGATTATGGAATTTGTTCGCTATTACGCAATGGAAACCAGCATTGAACAAGCTGAAAAATTAGGTACATTCCCTGTAATCAAAGGCAGTATCTACGACCCTCAAGACATGAAATGGCAAGCTCCCACCCCATTGGTTCCCGAGACCCACAATTGGCATCGCCCGGAACTGGATTGGGACAATATCGTCCAGGGCATCAAAAATCATGGCATTCGCAATGCCGCCCAGACCACAATCGCCCCAACCGGCACAATCGGTACGGTTGCCGGAGTTGAGGGTTATGGTTGTGAACCGGTTTTCGCCCTCGCTTACGTGCGCCATGTCAACGACAAAGGCAAGGATTTGCTGCTCAATTACGTCAGCCCATACTTCCAGGAAGCTTTGGACAAGTCTGAGCTCAGCCAGGAAAGCAAAGACAGAATCATCGAGCAAATTCTCAACCATGGAACTTGCCAAAACATTGAAGAACTGCCTGAAAATATTCGCAACACTTTTGTTGTCTCTGCCGATGTCACAGCCGATGAACACATTCATATCCAGGCAGCTTTGCAACGCTTTGTTGATAACAGCCTCAGCAAAACCATCAATTTCCCGGCAGGCACGACCGAAGATGAGGTCGCCGATGCCTTCATGACGGCTTGGGAATTGGGCTGCAAAGGCATCACGGTTTACATCACCGGTTCCCGCGATACGGTTGTTTTGGAGACAAAAGAAACACTCGAAAAGAAAAATGGCGGAGCCGAAGCTGCCCCAATCAAGCTTTATGGCCATTCTGAGGAACAACTCAGCCTCTGGAGCGAAAGCAAAAAACCACGTCCTCGTTCGCTGAAAGGCTACACCTATTCAATCGAAACCCCGCTTGGCAAAGCTTTCGTAACAATCAACGAAAATGGCGACGACCAACCCTTCGAAGTTTTCATCAACACAGCGAAAGCCGGTTCCGAAACTGCCGCCCATTCAGAGGCAATTGGCCGTTTGATTTCATACAACCTGCGCCTTGCCTCGCCAATCGAGCCAAGAGACCGCTTACGTGCAATCCTCGAGCAACTTTCCGGCATTGGCGGCGGCCGTTCGCTTGGCTTCGGTGCTAATCGCGTCCGTTCTATGCCGGATGGCATCTCCAAAGCGCTTGATGAATATCTGAGCAAAGATGAACCGGAAGAAAAAACCGAAATAGAAGCCACTCCTTTGCCCCTCGTTTCGGAAAAAACTGCCTTCCACCCCATCGGTGAACTCTGTCCCGAATGCGGCGAGGCTACTTTGATTAACGAAGAAGGCTGCCGCAAATGCTACTCCTGCGGTCACAGTGAGTGTTAGGAATTACTTTTTAGATAGACACTTCAATAAAAAATATGATAATATGGTTTTATTGTGGCAAATTATGCGTAATAGTTCTTATTTTTAACTAGGTTTATTATACTAAAGGAGAAAAAATGAATATTTATCAAATAATGTATTTGGTGTTTCTTATAGTAGTTCTAATAGGGATTTCTTATTTATTCATAATGCTTGGAAAAAATTATCAGAAGAGAGGAGTTAAGAATAAAGAAGCTGAGCTCCGTCAAATTCTGTCCCAAAACCGGCGCTGTAATAATTGTGGGTCTCCAAAGATTATATATAATTATCTTGAAAAAACCTTTTCCGACGTAGATCATGAAGTTAGTGATTCGCATCGCTATTTTTTCGACTTAAAATGTGCAGCTTGTTCTCATGATATATTGTCTATGGAAGTAAGTGCTGCTCCACAATGGGATGATGATTTAAGATCTCAATTTGAAAGTGAGAAAACAGAGGAAAAATGGATTTATAATAATAGTATCACAAGCAACAGGCAATTTAAAACGCAAGATTCGGAGGCATGGTTGCAACTATATCTTAATGCTCATTCCAATTATCTGAAGCATATATCTGTCGGTTTGTTATCATTGTGGTTTTTTTGTCTTATTATCGCTTTGGTACTAATGGCAGTTGTGTCGAGTGTGTCTGGCTGGTAATTTTCTAACCTTTTTCATTGCTGTTTTCTGCTTCTATTCACTCCTAGTCTAATGTTTATGGTGTAACTTATGTTGCAAACCGTAAATTTTAACAGTTTGAACTGACAAATCAAAAAGTGCCTTTACTTTTTTACGCACAGCTTGGGTAAGGGGTCCCCCAAGCTATGCGCAATTAAGTTTCAGATTATTCTTCCCAGGTCAATTCCCATTCGCCAATCAAAACGCTTTCGCCGGTCTCAATTCCAGCTTCACGCAAGGCTTTTTCTACCCCAATACCGGCCATAAAGCGTTGGAAACGTCGAACCGAACCGGGTTGGTCAAAGAAAGTCATCGCCGCCGCCCGTTCAATTCGCTTACCGGTAACAAGATAACCCTCATCCGTCTTCTCAATCTCAAAAGCATCCGGGTCTTCGTCGCTGCGATAAACCGGCAATGCCGTCTCAACCTGCTCAACCGGCAATTCCTGAAGCTTATTAAAAGCATTCCACATCAGTTCTTTCAAATTCAAACGACTGACCGCCGAAACCGCTGCCAGCTCTATCCCGTCTTTTTCAAAGCGTTCTTTTAGAGCCGGGTACTTTTCAGCAACATCCGGTAAATCCATTTTGTTCAGGACGACAATTTGGGGAATCTTTCCGAGTCGCTCATCGAACATATCCAATTCACTGTTGATGGTCAGAAAATCCTCATAAGGATCTTCGCTCCAACCGTCTAATACGTGAATCAGCAAACGCGTCCGCTGAACATGACGCAAAAAGTCATAACCCAAACCGACACCCTCGGATGCGCCTTCAATCAGTCCGGGGATATCCGCCATCACCATGCTGTGGTCAAAATCGAGCTGAACGACGCCCAGATTTGGCTCTAAGGTCGTAAAGGGATAATTGGCAATCTTGGGTGTTGCGTTGGTTGTCGCAGCTAAAATCGAAGATTTTCCGGCATTTGGCAGCCCAACCAGCCCGACATCCGCAATCAGTTTCAATTCAAGCCTTAGGGTCATTTCTTCGCCCGGCTCGCCTCTTTCGGCTGTCAGAGGCATCTGGTTTCGGCTGGTGGCGAAATGCTGATTGCCCCGTCCGCCACGTCCGCCTTTGAGGACCGTCAAGCTTTGCTCGGCACCGGTCAGGTCGCCAATCAGTTCGGCAGTTTCGTCATTATAAACAATCGTACCGGGTGGAACTTCTATCACCAAATTTGGCGCGCTTTTACCGCTCCGGTTGGAAGGTCCGCCGTTTTTCCCAACCTCGGCCGGGAACTTTTGGTTGTAATGGAAACGGTTGAGCGCGTTCATTTTTGGGTTGACCTTCAAAATGACATCCCCGCCCCGACCGCCATCGCCGCCGTCCGGTCCGCCTTTTGGCTTAAATTTTTCGCGGTGCATATGCACCAGTCCGTCGCCACCTTTTCCGGAAGCGACCCAAATCGTAACTGAATCTATAAACATAATCTTCTCTTTCTAAGTACTATGAAGTTTAACACAAAAAGCAAGTGTTTGAGCTAGTTTGCAGCAGACAAGCTTGCAGTTACCTGCTTTCCTTTTTGGCTTTTGGCACTTCCGTTTCCTATTTCCTGCTCCCATTCCATAGCCCCCTACTTGGAGGGGGAATTAAAGTGGGTGGTTCCCGGTTCTCTGCTCCTTGGCTCTTGGGACTTGGCTCTTAGCTCTATTTCCCGCTCCCCGACCCCGGCTTGTCAAGGCGAAATAGAAATGTCCTGTTGCGGGTTCGTCTTGCAATATCAGGCGGTTGTGATATATTTAACGAATGGAATGGGCTCTCATTTTCATGGCCGAAACGGACTTCTCCCGCATGAAAATTGAAGGCTACTCCACAATAAAATAATTAAAGGATAATGTGAAATGAATTATTTTGATTTGACTGGAAGAGTTGCTGTTGTTACCGGTGCATCGAGCGGTTTGGGCGCGGACGCTGCTATGGCTTATGCCGAAGCCGGTGCTGATGTTGCCTTGCTTGCCCGCCGTAAAGATCGCCTCGATGAAATGGTTAAGAAAATTGAAGCCATCGGACGTAAAGCCCTGGCTGTTCAGTGTGATGTTTCTGACGAAGCCAGCGTAAAAGCCGCTTGTGAAGAAGTTTTGAATCATTTTGGTAAAGTCGACATCCTGCTCAACAACGCCGGTATCGCTCAAGGCGGCTCAGTCGAAAATCTGACCACCGAACTTTGGGATAAATCAATGGACATCAACGTCAAGGGTATTTTCCTGATGAGTAAATATTTGATTCCCCAAATGAAAGAACACAAATACGGTCGCATCGTCAATGTTGCTTCTATCAACGCCGTTTTGGCTGATAAAGGCGATGCACTCGTTCGCCACGTTTATAACACCTCAAAAGCGGCCGTCTTAGGTTTGACCAAAGGCATGGCTGCCACCTATGCGCAGGATAACATTACCGTAAACGCTCTCGGACCTGGTTTGTTCATGTCTGAAATGACAGCCGACACCCTCTTCCAGCATCAGGGCTTTATGAACATGTACAACGCCCTCACCCCGGCTTCCCGCCCTGGTGGACAGGGTGAATTAAACGGCCCGATTATTTTCTTCTCATCGGACGCCACTTCATATGTCACCGGTCAGTTCATTATTGTTGCCGGCGGATTTGATATCGTTTAGTCGCATACGATTACAAATAAAACTTAAACAAAAGACGGCTCACCTCAAAATGTGGGCCGTCTTTATTTATTCAGATTAATCTTTATTATTCGTCTGAACTGTCTTCATCAAAGTTTTGATCGATTTCATTGAGTTCGCCACTTAGCAATTCCACATCATCTTCCAATGTGGCAACTTCTTCGAAATCTTCAGTTTCGTCGTCTTCGATTAATTCTTGCTTTTCTTCGTTCAGTTCAAGTACATCATCAGAATCATCAACATCTTCGACGACATGCATTTCATTCGGATCAGCCAGGGCTTCCTCATCGAGTTCTTGTAAAGTTGACCCTAATTTTGTGTCCATAAGTTCACGTTCTTTTTGCTCTTTGTCAGCCATTTTTTTCGAAAATACTGTATGGCGCAAAATCAAAACAAGCGCTGCAAGGATTGCGACAATCAGCATCGCAGTTTGATTGATATTAATCCCATTCACGGGAGAAGGATCGAGGCGCAGGAACTCAAGGAAGAAACGCGTAATCGGATACCAAATCAGATAACCGAGGAAGAGATCGCCCTTATACAACTTGTCCTTAAATTTAACGCCAATCAGAACCAAAACACCCGCCCCGATCAAACTCAAAAGACTTTCATATAAAAATAGGGGATGGTATCTCTCGACGGCTTCAAAACCACGCATGCGATGCTGTGGGTCGATCAGAATCCCCCATGGCAAATTGGTGGGACGCCCATAAACCTCTTGATTGACAAAATTACCCCAACGACCTATCGACTGAGCAACCAAAAGTCCCGGTGCGATAAAATCAGCCCATTGCCAGAAGTTGAGTTTTTTGACTTTGCAATAGATAATCAGAGCAAGTGCTCCACCGATAATACCGCCTGGAATCCCCAAACCGCCTTTTCGCAATGCCAAAATTTCCATCGGATTTTTCAGGTAGTTTTCAGTGGTTACACCGGCGGCAATATTCGAAGCCGAGGGTGTGAAGACATGCCAAAGCCGGGCGCCGATAATTCCGGCAATCAAAACCCAGGGCAATATGTCCAGAATAACTTCACTGTCCTGACCATTCTTTTTAGCTTGGCGGGATGCCAATAAGGAACCGAGTAAAGCCCCGAAAACGATGATAATTCCATAATATGTAATTGTAAAGCTGCCAATACTGATACCTGGTGGCATAACAATCCTTCCTCCGAAAAAACGGATTATTCAGCTTGTGATTCTCGCCAAACGTAGACGATACGCTGAATAGCTGTAATATTTGCAAACAGGGCTATTATACCAACGGACCAGATTGGTTTTCCAATCAAGAGTCCAAGGATTAAAACAATCGCCCGTTCAATTCTGGTCATAATGCCGACTTTGGTCGAAATGCCCAAACCCTCTGCCCGGGCACGAGTGTAAGAAACCAAAACCGCTCCCATGGCGGATAAGAAGCTCAAAATTATGCCTAATAAGTTTTCTTGTGTATAAAACCAGATCAATAATCCGCCGAACAAGAAAAGTTCATCATAACGATCAATGACTGAGTCGAAGAAGGCACCAAATTTACTGTTATTACCCCGTAAACGAGCCATTGCCCCATCAACCGCATCCAAAGGTGCCATCAAAACTGCCAGCAAGCCAGCCCATTGTATTTGACCAAAGCCAATCAAAACTGCGGCGCCGATATTGCCCAACAGCCCTAAAAAGGTGATGTGGTTGGGGGTTAAACCTATCTTCAATAACTTTGATGCAATCCAGTTCAAAGGTTCATGAAATGTTTTCCTCAAAAAGTCTTCAACGGGATTCTTTCCTTTTACTTTTTCACTCATTCGTCAATCATCTCCTCATTTTCATCATCCGCTTCCGGTAAGAGGATTTCGCGCTCCTTCCTACCGCTTCCTGCCGGGCCCAAAACCCCTCGCCCTTCAAGCTGATCGATCAACCAGGCTGCCCGCGGATAACCCAGACGCAAATTACGTTGCAAAAACGAAGTGTTTGCCCGTCGCTTAAGGCGGATGAGCTCGGTCGCTTCTTGAATCAACTTTTCGTCGCTGTCATCTTCTGTCTTATTTTGGACTTCGGTTTCCCAGGGCACATCATTCTCCGCCCCATCTTCTGCTTTCGGCCGGGAATCTGACTGAGTGCTTTGTTTTCCTGGCTCCGTCAAGTTTAAATTCATCCCTGTACCGCGTTCTATAATTTCTTGTTTTTGCCACCAGTCGATTACTTTATTGATTTCCTGATCAGAAACCATCACACCTTGTGCCCGTTGGGGATGACCGACTTCAGGATGCAAAAAGAGCAAATCTCCTTTGCCCAAAAGCGTTTCAGCACCGGTGTGGTCTAAAATCACCTTTGAATCGATGGAAGAAGCAACCGTAAAAGCAATTCTGGTCGGGAAGTTGGCTTTGATCACGCCGGTAACAATGTCTGTGCTGGGGCGTTGCGTTGCAACAATCAAGTGCATTCCAACCGCCCGGGCTTTTTGAGCCAATCGGACAATCGCCAACTCCGTCTCTTCCCTTGCGTTAAGCATCAAATCTGCCAGCTCATCAACCAAAATGACAATTCGGGGAAGTCGGACTTTTCCCAGTTTTTCCATTCTCTGGTTATAAGTATCCAAGTTTCGTGCTCTCACTTCTTCGAGCAAACGATAACGGTTATCCATCTCGGTGGTTGCCCAGCGCAAAACAGCCATAATTCGGTCAACATTGGTTTCGGTGTTCCCAAGTAAGTGAGGCAAACCGTTAAATCGACGCAACTCAACCAATTTCGGGTCAATCATCACTAATTTCAAATCGTCAGGATTGTTGTTCATCACCAGCGCAAGCGTTATGGCCGCCATCCCTACCGACTTGCCGGAATTTGTCGTACCCGCAATCAAAAGATGGGGCATGCTTGCCAGATCTGAAACGACAGGCTGACCGGAAACGCCTCTTCCCAATGGAATCGCCAGGGGCGATTTTATCTGACCAAATTCGGGCGATTCGAGCAAAGGTTTTAATCTTACAATAGTATGCTCACTATTAGGCACTTCAATGCCAACATAAGATTCTCCCGGTACAGGTGCCTCGATGCGCAGTCGTTCTGCCTTGAGCGCTAAAGCCAGGTCCCTTGCCAGTCCGGAAATTTGTTTAATCCGAACTTTCATTTTTTCTTCAGTATTGCGTTTGTCAAAGTAACCCGGCTCCACAGCATATTGCGTAACCGTCGGCCCTGCCCTGTAGCCAACCACCTTTGCGGGAATACCAAATTCTCCCAATGTTTGTTCGATTATGGCAGCATTCGTATCAATTGTCGCCTGATTAGCAATCACAGATTTTTCAGCATCAAGCAGATTCAGGGGAGGCAATTCGTCCGAACGTGGTTTTAACGGTACATCATTTTTGGCTTTGTTATTGTCAATCAAGCCGCCATTTTTAAATGCCAGCGGTAACTCCATTTGCGATTTAACTTTTGGCGTTTCCTTTACTCTTGTTTCCACTTTTTCAGTGTTCACAGGCAAAAGGCTGACAAATTCAGAAGTTGGGATTTCTTCTTCGAGCGGCATTTGTGAATCAACTTCCCTCTCTAACCTTTCACCCTTTGCCCATCGCTCAATTTTGCCGGCAAGGCGAAAGCCTAAGACCAGAAGAATTATAGATAAGACCACCAAAATAATTGCAGCCGGAAAATTTCCCACCAAACTTTTTAGGGGATATGCCAAGCCATAGCCAACGATACCACCCGCTCCATTTCCAGCATTTACCGTTGAAACGGAGTCGTTTGCGAAAGCTGAGAATGCTCCAAGCAAGAGAAAGGCTCCCAATTGAACCAAAATCACCCGAATTAATCGGAAGTTTTTCGGTGGCTGTTTTCTCCAGAGCAACAAAAACCAGCCACTCAGAAAGAAAAGCACACCAACCAAATACCGCCCCCATCCAAACCAGCGCTTCAAGGCAGAGACCGATTGGTCAATCAACTTGCCATCAGTGATACCGAAAACCGCCAAAAATAAAATTGCACCAACAACGATTAACAGTAATGCTGCTAAATCCCAGAGCATTCTTCGTCTTTTTTGCTTTTGCTTCTCTCGGTTTTCAGCCTCAGCTTCTGCCTGCTGCTGCAATTCCAGCTTTTTAGCTTTGGTGATTCTTTCAGTTTTTGGTTTCGTCTGATTTTGCGCCACAATTGACTCCGCTTAAATGCAAGTTATTCAGCCTTTACCTTACAATATCCGTGCCAGAATTGATTCATTCTTCCGGATGCTCTTTAGATTGCTCTTCAGCATTGGTTTCAGCTTCCTTATCTTGATTGAAAGCATGCGCATCAGCTTCCAGGTCTGCAATTTTTTGAGCCACAGTTTCAATGGCAATTTTTTGTTTGCGATAGAGATCAGCTTCAGAAACTGCCAGTTTTCGGGCGACTTCCCGAACCTTTTTCCCCTGCAAGTATTTCAGATCCAAAATGTTATAAAGCAGCCATTCGCTTGTATATTTTCGGTCACCACTTGGTTTTGTCATCTCGATTGCTTCGGTCAAAACTGCCCGAAGTGCATTTGTGAGGTTACCTTCCATGTGTTCGCTTTCGACCTCAACTACCTTCAGTTGCAAAAGTGGATTACTGGTCAATTTCGGTCCACCCCAATAATGCGTCAGGGCATCCTTTACCCAGCTTTCCATTCCTTCGGGCAGATCGCTTTGTTCGATGCTCTCAAGTGGCTCTATTTTGAAACTGGAGATAGCACGAAAGTTTTGCAGGGCATCAACTTCAGTTTGCAAAGAGGATAAACTTTCAATCACTTGCTTTTGGATGGCGTGGTCTTTAATCGCCAGACTCGCCCGTTCTGCCAATTCCAAGACAGCTTTGCGGTCCTCTTCTTCCAGCTCCCGATCCTCATTTTTGATAAAACCACCCAAACCGAGATAATGTTCCTTGCCGTCTTCAAGCTCAATTTGCAAGGGCAGTAAATACAAACCTTCCCATTCAAACAAAGCCTCTTCCGGCTCAATTTCATTCACTTGTTTGATGAAAGTTTCATCAATTTTCAGTTCATCAATCGCTTTTTGCTCGCCGGTCGTAACCACCTGACTCACATTATCGCCCTCCAAAACAGCAATAAAGCCAGCGGAAACCGGAAGTCGGTCGCTAATCAGAGCGCCAATTGTCTCAAGCAATTGCTGTAAATCTCGATTCGTGAGCATTCGATCTTGCAAATTTTGAATTCTTTCCAGGTCTTCCTTGTCAGATCCCCAAAAGAATTTCTTTTCAACATAGGGTGAAACAATATTGATGGCATATTGAATCAACAAAATACTGCCCACAATCACCATCGGCACCAAGAATATGTAAGGGTTGCCCAAGCGTTCGCCATAGCGCCGCGTAATTGTCACCAAGGCTAAAACGACAGCTGCTGTAAGTGGCCCTCTCAAAAGCCAGCGCCACAAGCGACTCTTAATCTGGCGGTCTGTCCAACGCAGGCCAAAAAATGATACGGTATAAGTCATCACAATGATGAATAATCCGTTAATAACCGAACCAATGATGCTAACCAGCCAAAACCAATGCGGATGTTGAGCAAACCAGCTATTTCCATGATATAAAAAGGTGACGCTGTTAATCGCAATCGCAGCGACGCCAACCATCAGGTAAATCATCCTGCGCATACCGGTCTTCGTGCTGGTTCGAATCAAAGTCCGAATCAAATTATAACTAACCAGCATCATCACCAAAATATAAAAGAGTCCGAAATAAAAAGTGGTCTGATTTCTTTCCAAAAAAGCCATCGGCGCTTTTGTTGGCGCTAAACCACCAATTGTCACTCCAAAGAAAATCAAAATCGCTGATACGATTGAAATAACATAAGCCACAACAACAAAGGTCTTCCGTCTGCCCCGGCTTGGTCGACCGGTAACGGTTAACAACTGGTCTGAAAAATGAAAAAATACTGCCGGAAGCATCATCAAACCAACCCATTTCATCTGAAGCCAAAATTGAACAAACTCCGGTCGGTCCGAAACAATCACAACCGTTTCACTGCTGTATATCAAAGCCAAACAAAACAAAACCAGCAAAAAAATCCGCACAATCCGATCTTTGAAATTGAATCCGGTGCTATACATCAGCAAGGCAATTGCAGTAATTGCCACACCTGCATTTACGATTTGATACAATGTTTCCAAAATCAAAGAAAGATTAAGCGTCACAGTCATAAAAATCTCTGCTTATGCCAGACGTTTCTGGTAGAAAAGTGCCGGGTCCTCGTTGGGGAAATATTGTTCCATAAAGCCACAAATCTCATAACCACAACGGAGAGCCAGTTCCACCATCGGATAATTACGCATTGGGATTTCGAGCAAAACCCTATGCAAATCCTGCCTCGCGCCCCAATCTTCCACCGCAGCCAGCATCGTTCGGCCGATGCCACTCTGCCTGACTTCCGGCATCACAACCAAATTTGTTATTCGTACCGTCATTGGCAAAGTTTTCGCATCAATGGTGACATAACTAACCAAAACATCTTCCAGTACACCAGCATAAATCAAGTTGGCATCGTCCCAGGTTTTTAACAAAGAGCTTTTATCGCGCATATAGCTCAAATGCACTTCACGAGGGAGCTTGATTGGTTCAAAATTAAAAGAAGCATTTTGATTTTCCACATTTGCCCGCATACGATAGGCATAATGGCTCTTGAAACTATGATCCAGCCCGAGCATATCATCATAATGCTTGCTGGTTGCAATGAGAACTTTGAGCAATGCCATTTTTACCTCTTCTATTCTGCCGGAATACTTACTTGAATTACACAGGCACTTTGTTCAACACCGTCATTGTCCAAAGCGACCAGTCTGAGCATATATTCGCCGGGATCCAGGTCGTTGGTATACCAATTGCCCAGGCTTTCGTCAATCCGAACACCGCTTCCGGCTGCAATCGTTTGCCAATTGGCTTCCATCGTTGAATATTCGTATTTATACGATCCAAAATTCTCCGTGTTTACGCTGCCAATCAATTCAACCACACCCGAAACTTCTGAAAGGTGCTCCGGACTTTCAATTTCCAAAACGTCGTTTATACAATTACTCTCAATCCCTTCATGTTGAACCTGAGGATAAACTGTTGGTGTCGGGGTTGCTCCCTCGGGAGGAGGTCCCAGCGTTACGGTTGGTGTCGTCAGAACTTCGATTGTAGCTGTCGCAAAAGTAGGTTCCTGAGCCAGTTCACCGGCCAAAAAAGTAGCCACAACGAACTCGCCAACCGTCAGCAAGCCAACCAAAATCAAAACCGTACTGGCGCCAACCACCTTCCGTTGCGCTGCTTCGCGCTCCAAACCGAAAATTGCTGAGCGCTTTTCCTGCAAAGCCATCAATATTCGTCGCAAATAAATCAAGGCGACGATCCCCAGCATTAAATAGATCGGAACTTCAAATTCCGCTAAAAATTGAATAACGTAATTCATTTATAACCGACGAAGAACACCTCGGATGATTTTCATCAAATTCGGTGCAAGTTGATCACCAACCTCAAGAACTTCTTCGTGGCTCGCTTTGTTTGTGCCATCCGGGTCAATTTTATTTGTAATTGTCGCAAATCCGAGAATATCCATCCCGCCATGTTTGGCAACGATTGCCTCGGGCACAGTCGACATTCCAACTGCGTCCACCCCAACCATCTTCAGGAAACGGCAATCAGCCGGCGTTTCAAAAGAGGGTCCGGACAAGCAAACGTAAACGCCCTGATGGAGTTTTAAGCCCAGACCACTTGCAACGTCTTCCGCCAATTCAATCAGCTCAGGATTGTAAATCGCGCTCATATCGGGGAAGCGCGGGCCAAATTCGTCCAAATTCGGTCCACGGAGAGGGTTTTCTCCAGCCATTGGTAAAAGTGCCAGATGATCTTTAATCAACATGATATCGCCCGGGTAAAAATCGTCGTGTAAACCACCTGAGGCATTCGTCAATATCAAAGTTTTAATTCCCAAACGTTGCATTACGCGAATAGGCAGACCAATCTTGGAAACGCTGTGACCTTCGTAATAATGCGTGCGCCCCTGCAGAACCAAAACTTGCTTGCCTTCCAATTCGCCAATCACCAAACGTCCCTTATGACCGGGAACGGTTGACTGAGGCCAAAACGGAATTTCATGGGTGGGGATGATAACCGGGTTTTCGATGGATTCCGCTAATTCACCCAGCCCCGAGCCAAGAATTAGCGCAATTTGGGGTTCTGTGGTCAATCGGGCACGCACCGCATCAGTTGCGGCGTCAATTTCATGGTAACTTAAAAATTCGGTCATACTCACCTCCGGAGATTTTTCAAAATTATATCATGTCAATTTGTCTCGGATGGATGGCGACAACAAAGAGCAAATTTAAAATATAAAAAATCTCCATTTATGATTATCAGTAAACAGTTAACCGAATTCCAAACAATATACCGGACGGTGGGGTTATAATCCTCTCGTCCGGATGGCGTGCTAATCTATTTCAGTTTTAAATCTATTTATTGCTTGGTTGAAACCCACTTGTAGACCATAATCTTTACCTTGTCGAAACATTACCCGACTTTCTAAGGCTTCGTAAAAAATGCATCTGAAAGCAAAGGTTGACAAGTTAGATTACCCATACGATTAGTAAAACAATGTTCTCCATCACCGATACCATAAATAGTAATCCTGTCATCCTCGTATAAATTATCAAATGAATTTTTCATATTCACATAAAAAGCGTCATATGTTCCGCTTATGTAACATTGGATATCTTTAGTGCTAACAACATTAAAGACTCGACATTGAATTTTAATTTTTTCGTCCTTCAACTTTTCCGGGTAAGTCAAGAAATCTTTTTGATTCACGTAGCTGTATTGAGCAAAAAAATCGTTTGTGGCTTTTACCGCCTCAGAAGTTAATTGCCAAGTAGTGAAAGTTGCAGTTGGTGGCGTAGTAGGAGTTGGGCTATTAATTGGGGTTGGTGTGAAAGTTTGCGTTGGAGTAAGCGTTGGTGTAAGTGTTCTTGTAGCTGTTACAACTTTCGTAATTACGTGAGGTGTGTTTGTGGGGTATGGAGTATAAGTAGAATAAGGGGTGTTTGTCGGATAATTTGTTTGCGTTGGTAATGCTGTAAGTGTCTGCTCTACAAAGGGCATCACCTGCTCTGGTTTTGGAGCGCATCCAGCAAGAAAAATCAACAAAGTCGAAAGTAATATTATTTTCCAGGTTCTCATCGTAATGCCTTTTACCCTTTCATATATAGAACAAGAATTTTAATTGGTAGCTTACCTTCAGCAAGTTAACTCATTAATTTATTGTCAATCAACCCTCAAAATGTATGCTTTGAAAATCATTAACCTACTTTTATAATATTATATCATTCTTTTCACATTTCTATCTTGCCTTTACTTGCTTAGCCCAATAAAAGGCTTTTGAATTAGTGAGCATTAACAGCTTGATAACTCAAAAATGACAGATAATTATTTATTGCCGAGAGCTCTTTGACAAATTTTCAGATAAAAAGGTTTTTGAAAGCTGTACATTCAGACTTAAATAAAAAACCACCTGTTTTAGTGTAACAGGTGGTTTTTACCTTTAACTGATCCAAGCTAATTCTGTTTATAGCTTTCTGTAACTGTCGCCGAGAAATTTGCCAGTGCTAAATCGGTATGAGCTGCACTTAACAATGAGATTCCGAGCGGCAGCTTATCCACAAAAACCATCGGCAGCGTCATTTGCGGAACGCCAGAGAGCGGTGAAACACACAGCAAGTAAGTAGACTGCAAACGGGTGGCGTTGATGTCTTCCAAAGCAGCCGTACGTGATGGTGCAACGGATGCAGCAGTCGGCATAACCATTACTGCCCCATCAGATAAAAGCCCATTCACATGGTCAGAAATCTCCTGCTTCCGCTTTAGCCCGTCTTCATATTGCTTCATCGTGATAGTCGATGCCCATTGAAGTCTTTCTTTAGGTCCTCTGGAAAGTCTCGGTCGATATTTATTAATCCAACCTCCATAACTTTTCCAAACTTCATAACCCTGAACATGCTGAAAAACTTTAATCCAATTATCCAGCCCTTCCGGACTAATAATCACTTCTTCAACACCATCAAGTTGCCCGGCGATATGGTCAATCGCAGGCATAAGATCCTGATAAACCTGGGGATTGACCGCATCGAAGCAATCCCTGGCAATTATGAGCTTGCGAAATGGTGTTTTATTTTGGTCATCGCCCAACATTACACCCGAAACCCGTCGAAAGACCTCCGGTGTTGAACACATATATCCAAATACATCCATACTCGGACAATACTGTGCCTCACCGTCACTTGGCACACGGTTATAGGTCGGTCTGACTCCAAAAACACCACAATAACTGGCAGGCACCCGAACACTGCCGAGACAATCACTGCCAAGGGAAAAATCAACCAAGCCCCCGCCAACAGAAGCACCGGAACCGGCTGATGAACCGCCGGTATACCGGGAGATATCATGAGGATTAAAAGGAGATCCATAATTCCAGTTTTCGCCGCTGATACTAAAACAGAGCTCATCACAGACGGTTTTGCCCACCAAATCGGCTCCTGCCTCTAACAAACGGCTAATGGTTGACGCGGTAAAATCATCGGCCTCATGAGTCCTTAACCAATCCGGATGTCCATTACCAACCGTACTGCCCAAAATTTTAAAAACATCTTTAGCAGCAAAGGTCAGACCTTTCAGAGGTCCTTCTTCAGACCCATTTAAGGCAATGTGATTTTCCCGCACAAAAGCTTGCAGCGGATCATAAGGAGGATTATCTGACACAGACAATCTCTGGTTATTCAGCATACTTGAAATGGTCATATTTTATCCTTCTTGACCTTGTTCTTCTTCGGCGATTACAGTTACTTCATTGAATATGTCGTAATCGAGTTCACCTTCACTCTTTGCAACCAACATAGCTGTAAATACATCTGAATCAACATTTAAAATGGTGCGCAAAGCACCTACAAAGAACCCTACACCAGCAAATATGGCGATAGATTCAACCGGCAAACCCATCTGCGGAATAATCATTGCCAGCGATACAATATCAGCTCCAGGGGCAACGGCGTTTGCCAATGAGAGCAGAGTCGACACAATTGCAATATAAGCGTAATCTCCAATTCCATAAGAAACACCATAAATCTGGGCTGTGGCAATCACGGTAATAGCCATATGCATGGCAGCCCCGTTGCTATTCAGGGGCATTCCAAGAGGGAGCACCAAATTCCCAATCCTGTCACTAATACCAATTTTTTCGCGAGCATCCTTCATTTCAGTCGGCAATGTTACAGCAGAACTCGTAGTAGCGATTGCCAACAAAGACATTGGGATCATTTTTTTAATGAGTTTGATTGCATTGATTTTGAGTTTGAGTGAAACGTAGAGAATCCACAAAATCATAAAAATCAAGGTTCCAGCACCAAAAACCAGCAGGTACTTCAACAAGGGCAAAATCACTTGCGAACCCATTTGACCAACAGTATTTGCTAACAAAATGCCAATACCAATTGGCGCAAAGTTCATGATTATGGTGATAACTTTCATGATGATGTCATTGAAAGTACCTAAAAGACCAAGGAATTGAGCTTTTTTCTCTTTGGCAGGCAAGAAGCCAAGACCAATACCAAAAAAGAGAGCAAAAGCAATCACCTGGATAATTACCCCTTTTGCCATCGCATCAAAGATATTACTTGGGAAGAAACCCACAAGCGTTTCAATAAAGTTAAAGCTTGATCCAATTTCAACCGACAGATTTTCGGTGGTTGACAGGTCTATTCCACTTCCGGGTTTAAAAATGACACCCATAACGATTCCGAATACAGCCGCTAATAATGAAGACACGGCGAAAATAAAAATCGCCTTTCCTCCAACGCGGCCAATCTCTTTAGGGTCGGGAGTGCCGACAGCTTCAATAATTTGCCCCATGATCAGTGGAACAACACACATTTGGACGAGTCTCATAAATATGTCGCCAATA